>JAQGLH010000187.1 GCA_028293005.1 Alphaproteobacteria bacterium | reverse complement strand
TTTTGGACCGCCCCCTGCATTGTCGTGGTCATGTAGAGCGTGTGGCCGACGTCGAACGCACCCATCAGCAGCAGCGCCATCACCGGCAGGATCAGCCCGAACTCGACGATCGTCGCGGCGCGGCGGTCGGCGCCGAGGCGCCGGAAGATTGCCAGCTGCAATGCGGGCAGCCGCGTCATGTCGTGAGCCTGAGCTGCGAGATCTGCGCCGCGATCGAGCTGAACGTCGAGATCAATTGCGCGGAGTTGCGAGCGACGAAGAAGCGCCCGGTCGTCGCGCAGGTCGTAAGGCGCGCCTCGACGCTTGGGAAGCTCGCGCCGTACCAGATCACCCACAAGGTGATGTTCTTGTTCTTCACCGCCGAGCACAGCGCCGTGTAGCGCGCGTTGACCTGCTCGCTGAGCGTGCCCCCGGTCGAGGTCGTCGACTCGCAGCCGTCGGTCGGCACGACCGAGGGATCGGTCGTCCGGCGGTCGAACCAGGCGATGCCGTAAGCCTGGTAATTGTCGTTGCCGGTGCAGGTTTCACCATCGGTCATGAAGATGAGGTGGCGCTCGATCGCGCCGCCCGACGGCGTCTGGGCATTGCTCGAGGCGAAGATGCCCGTCGGCGAGATCAGCCGCGCGCCCCACAGCAACCCGATATCGTGGTAGGTGTTGCCGGTCGGCGCCAGCGCATCGACGTAGTCCTCGAACAGAGTAGGATCGGTCCAGGACTGCAGCAATTTGCCCTCATGCGGACAATAAAAGGCGCTGTCGTTGATATAGTTGGCCGTGGTCGTGACCGCGTTTCGGTTATACGAGCCGCTGAAGCTGGATGTCTTTTGGCGGGTATGGATCAGATCCGGGAGAGCCGGCTTCCATTGTGTCGTCGCGTCGCCGCTGCTCGGGACCGAATCGATGTCGAGGTCCTTGGCTCCCGCGGGGATTGGACTGTAGCTGGCCTGTGAGACGGTCGCCCGCTCTTCGATGCAGCCGCTCCACGAGGCCGTGGTCGTCGCAATTCCGGTTGCTCCCGGTGCCGTTGGAAGCGCGGTCATGCTATAGCTGCCGGACGTCGACACATAGCCGCCGGGGCCATTGCCGCCGCCCGTGTCGGTCGCGATGGTCACGCTGTTGCCGCCGTTGTTCGCCAGGAAGGCGCTGACGCCGACCTGCAGACGATCATAGGTATAGTTAGTGAACTTGTAGTGCGGCGTGCTCGCGTAGGTGGTGGTCGTGATCACCTTCTTGCGGCGGCAGCTGCGGTTGGTTCCCGACGTGTCAGGGGCACCGCTCCATCCCCATTCGTCTCCCGACGTGGCGCTGCCGTCGTTGGGCCAGCTCGGGGCCGTCGTGGCCGTCGGCGGCGGTCCGCCCGAAGGCGCCGTCGATGTAGCGCTGAATCCCCAGAAGCTATTATTGTTGATGAAGTCTGTGCAGTCGTCCTGGCTGATGCCGATCGCCTGACTCGCCGTCGGCGTGACCTGAGGATTGCTGCTGTCGCGGTAATATTCATACACGAACGGAGCCGGCGTCGTGCTGGCCACCGGATAAAATTGGGTCGTATAATTGGCGATGCGCGATTGGTAATAAGGGCTCGGGTCGAAATAGGCCGTCGGCAGCAGCTTGCCGATGTTGACGTCGGTCGAATATGGAACGAAGCCGAAGCGGATCTGGACGCCGGGGCCGGTTCCGCCGCTCGGCGTGCTGCCGCAATCGGCATCGGTGTCGAGCTTGGCGACCGTCTCATAGAAACATTTGACGGCCTTCTTGAGGCCGTCGATCTTGGACACCGTGTCGCCGCTCAGCGTTTGAGCCATCGATCCGGTGTTGTCGAGCACGAACATCACGTCGGTATTCGGCAATTGCATCTGCGCGTCGCAGGTCACCGTCAGCGTCCGCGCCGCCTGGCGGAAGATCTTCATGATCGTCATCGGAACGACCGCGGACGCGGTGCCGCTGACCTTGCCGCCGCTCTCGCTGAAGGAACGTGTCCGGCTGTTCGTGCCATAGGCGCCGTTCTGGAAATTGGCGTCGAAAAAGTTGAGCGCCGCGGTGTTCGCCGCGTTGTTGTTGGCCGTCCAGGTACCGCCGCCCATCACCTTGCGCCCGGCGAGGGCACCGGCGTCGCACGCCTGCTGGAGGCGGGTCTTGGTGAGGTAGAGGCGGCTGACGTCGACCGCGCCGCCAATTAGGCCGGCGAGAGGGATGATGGCCATTCCCATGATCACCAGCGTGTTGCCGGCGCGATCGCGCGCCAGGCGCCGCAGGAAACTCCCGCGGCCATGTGTGTTGCTGGGCCCATTCGAGGGCGCTACGTCGTTCGATCGAAACCCCATTTGATCCCCGCGAGGCAAATTTTGGCCCGTTTTCGGTTATTCGCACTGTGCGTGCTAAGGGCACCTAAACTGAAAGGGTAAACGCAGTGTTGACGCTCCCGCCGCGGTGTTCGCGGGCGCCATGAGCGGCGCCCTGCCTGATCCGGGCGGCAAACTCGACGCTGAACGGCAGCTCGCGCTTCACTATGTCCCGGCGTCGCGGCGGCGCGCGCTCGGCACCTTGTGGAATTTGGATGCCACGCTCGGCACGCTGCTCGCCGGCGGCAGCCAGCCGTTGGTCACCCAGATCAAACTCGCGTGGTGGCGTGATGCGCTGGAGGCGCTCGACCACGGGCCACCGCCGGCCGAGCCGCTGCTGCAGGCGGTGGCGCGCGATCTGCTCGCCAACGGCGTCAGCGGCGCAGCGCTGGCCGCGATGACCGAGGGCTGGGAAATATTGCTGACGGCGGAGGCGGTGCGGACCGAGGAGCTCGATGCCTATGCGCGCGCGCGGGGCGGGCGCCTCTTCGCCTGCTCGGCGGCGCTGTTGGGGCACGCGGACGATCAGGAAGCCGGACGTGCCGGTGAGGCATGGGCGCTGGCGGACTTCGCGCGCCGCAGCAGCGCGGCCGAGGAATCCGAGCGGGCGTTGGGCGCCGCGCGGCTGCGGGCCGAACGGCTGTTCGAGCGGCGCTGGCCGGCGCGCCTTCGACCGCTTGGCATGCTCGGTGCGCTCGCGACGCGCGATGCGGTGCGCGGCCGCCGGAGCCCGCTTGAACGCCACGGGGCGCCGGCGCGATTGCTGCGCATGCTGCGGCACCGTCTCACCGGCAAATGATCACGCGCGTGCGGGGCGTTCGCGGCGCTGGACCGGACCCGCGCGCCATGTCATCCCTGTGCTGCTCCGAGTTGCGCCGGGAGCCAAAGCGAAACCCAAAAGCAAACCTGCTGCTGATGCGGAAGGATTGGCATGGCTCGTTATCTTGCCGTCGTGGCGTCGACCTTGCTGCTGTTCGTGGCGATCATGCTGATCTGGAAGGGCTCCGCCGCGGCCGACCGCGTCGTCCCGCCGGTGCCCTCGGCAGCGGCGCTGCTGACGCCGCTACGCTCCGGCGCGACGCCTGATCCGCCATCGGCCGATCGGTCGCGCGAGGAACGGCGCTTCGCGCGCTACGATGCCGACGAAAACGGCATCATCACGCGCGCCGAGATGATGGAGACGCGGCGCAAGCCATTCGCCAAGCTCGACAAGGATAGCGATGGCCGGCTTTCGTTCGAGGAATGGGCGGTGACGACCGCCGACAAATTCGCGGACGCCGACGCCGACAAGTCGGCGACGCTCGATCGCGCCGAATTCCTGACGACCAAGCGCGAAACCAAGACGAGCCGATGCACGTGCTAGGCTATTGCTCGTCCCGTTTTTGGGAGGGACCATGCGCAGCATGGCGAAGCGACTGGCAGGTGGTGGCCGTCGGAGCCACCTCCACCGCACCCCGGCCGTGCCGGGGAGCAATGCTTATAGCGCCGCCTGCCATTCCGACAGCGCCGCGCGCGCGCGCGCCGTGTAGAGCGCCTTGCGGTCGCTCTTCTTGCTGCGGCCCTCGATCGGCGGGAACAGTCCGAAATTGACGTTCATCGGCTGGTAGAGCTCCGCTTCGGCGCCGCCGGTGACATGGCCAAGCAACGCGCCGAGCGATGTGGCGGGCGGGGGAGGGGCCATCGTCCGGTCGCCAAGCTCGGCGGCGGCGAACCGCCCGGCGAGCAGCCCGATCGCCGCCGATTCGACATAGCCTTCGCAGCCCGTGATCTGGCCGGCGAAGCGGATATGCGGCGCCGCCTTCAGCCGCAGCGTAGGGTCGAGCAGGTGCGGCGAGTTGATGAAGGTGTTGCGATGCAGCCCGCCGA
>JAQGLH010000147.1 GCA_028293005.1 Alphaproteobacteria bacterium | reverse complement strand
GGGGACATGCCGACCCCCAACGGTTGCTCGCAATCACCTGCGGAGTCAAACCGGTTGCGGCGGCCGGTGCGGCGCCGGGCCCGAGCGCCGCGGCCGGCGCAGGCGTGGGCGGATGATGGCTGCCGCTACGGCAGTGCTTGACGGTCAGGCGGCCTTACGCAACGCCTCGAAAGGCACGATAAACAAAGGAAAACTGGACGTCGAACCGGTTCACCCCGACCCGGAGCGAAGCTAGGCGGCCTTGAGGCCGATGCAGAAGCTGGTGCCGCCGCCCTCGCGATCTTCCGCCCAAAGACGGCCGTGGTGCGCCTCGACGATCGTGCGACTGATCGAAAGCCCGACGCCCATTCCGTATTTTTTGGTCGTGATGAAGGGCTGGAAAAGCGTTTCGCGCGCCGCGTCCGAAAGCCCCGGCCCGGTGTCGCTCACGCGGATGCACACCTCATCGTCCTTGCGATACGCGGTCGCCTGGAGCTGACGGCGCGGACAGCCCTCCATCGCCTCGACCGCGTTGCGGATGAGGTTGAGCACGACTTGCTGCAGCTGAATCGGGTCGGCGCGGACGAGCAGGCCGGGCGAGTGCAGCATCTTGGTCTCAATCCCTTTCTGCTGCGCATCGGCCAACGCGAGCTCGCCCGCCTCCTCGAGCACTTCCGATGCATCGACAATTCTTTTCTCGGTGTCGCCGCGCACCATCATCCTGCGCATGCGGCGGATGATCTCGCCGGCCCGCCAGGCGTTGTCCTTGGCCGCATCGATCGACTGAGCGAGTTCGGGCAGGTCTGCCATGCCCTGCTCGATCGCGCGCTGGCAGGCGCCGAGATAGGTCGTGATCGCCGTCAGCGGCTGGTTGAGCTCATGGGCAAGCGTGGCGGCCAGTGTCCCCATCGCGCTGACGCGGTTGATGCGGATCATCTCTGCCTGCAGCCGCGCGATTTCCTGCTGTGCGGTCTTGCGGTCCGTGATGTCGCGGATGAAGCCCAGGAACAGTTTCTCCTCGAACCGCGCGGTAACCATCACCGCCAGTTCGATCGGGAATTCCTCGCCGTTTCGCCGCATCGCGGTCAGCTCGACGCGGCGGCCAAGAAGCGCGATTTCTCCGGTGCGGTTGAAGCGGTTGACCCCGTTCTGATGCCGTCGCCGCAGCGAGCGGGGAATGATCAGCTCGCTCAGACTCTGACCCTTGGCCTCGGCTGCCGACCAGCCGAAGATCCTCTCGGCGATCCGGCTCCAGGCCGCGATCGTGCCATCGTCGCGCATGACCACGATCGCGTCGAGCGCGGTGTCGAGGATGGCTTCGAGAAACATGTCCGCATCAACTGGGGCACCTGGCATCGCGCGAGGCTTTAGAGGAGCCGCTTCGCGCGACACATACCGCACGAATACGGGGCTGGCGCGATCGTGATGTTGCGTGCGCGCCCATCGCGCTGGCGGCAGGCGGCGACGGCTTATCGTGCTTCTTTGGCGGCCTCGGCCTCGACGAACAGCCGCACCCAATCGGCAAAGGCGCCGAGATAGCGGCTGAGGAATTGGGCGGTGATGGGATCGGTCAGCGCCCCACCGGGCCCGAATTTCTCATGCGCCTTGAACACGAGCAGCTCGGGCTGCGGCATGCAGCGCGAATTGGTGAATTCGAAGGCCTGGCGAAGCTGGCTCTGGCCGCGCGCCGAGCCGGTGATACCCGGAGAGGCGCCGATGATGCCGACCGGCTTGCGGTTCAGCGGCGCATCGCGCGGGGGGCGCGATGCCCAGTCGACGGCATTCTTCATCACGCCCGGCACGCCGTGATTATATTCGGGTGTCACCATCAGGACGCCGTCGGCCTCGCGGATCGCCTGCTTGAAGCGCGCGACGCCAGGCGGATCGCCCGCTTCCTCGACGTCGGCATTGTAGAGCGGCACCTCGGCGAGGTCGAAGACGTGGATCGTCATGCCCTCGGGCGCCGCGTCGGCCGCAGCGCGCAGCAACGCGCGATTGTACGAAGCCTGGCGGAGGCTTCCGGCGAAACCGAGGATATCGAGCGGCGGGCGTGCGGCCATCAGCCGGCCTCGATCAAGGGTCGGATCTCACTGCGCCGCTCCTCTGGCTTGGCCGCAATCGGCCCGATCTACCATCACGCGTCCGGCGAGGAAACCCGGGGGGCAGCGTTCTCGACTTGTGGTGCGGCGCTCACCCTTGGGCGCTTCAGGTCAGTGCTTCGGGCACCCGTTCCGCCGCAAGCCAATGCTCGCGCACCGCTTCCGGAAGCGCCAGCTGGACATTTTTGACCTGGCCCGGGCTGACGTGCCGCGAGATCACGGCGAACACCGCCTCGGCGGCCAGCGCCGGAGGGATCGGAGGATCGAGGTCGATCATGCCGACGATCGCCAGCGCGAGGAACTCGTCCCAGCCGCGCATGGGCACCGGAACGGTGCCGGGCTGGAACTGGTCGTAATAAGCGCCGCGCACGAGCAGCGGGAGCTGAGCGCCGAGATGCGCGCCGAGCTCGAGCGGGATGCGGTCGCGGATCGTCCTCAGCACCGCGCCGAGCACATGCCAGGCGTGCTTCCGCCCGCACTCCAATTCGCCCATGATCTCATCGAGCCAGATATGGGTCTTCTGCAAGGTCGTGTCGAAAACATCGAGTCCGGTCGCGCTCATGGGACACCTCCGACCGCTGCCCTAGGGAGACGGTTGCGGAGGGTCTTTGACGACCGTCATTTTCTCGCGGCGCGAGCCGGTGAACCCCAGAGTCGCACGCGCGTTGGACGAGCAACGCGAAAGAACCGAAAACGGAAGGAGATAGTGCAGTGACCAAGCGCGAATTGATCGATACCGGCACCGACAAACGCTACGTCCGCCGCGACGAGCAGGGCCGCTTCAAGGAATCGGTCGACGTCGGCCGGTCGCTCGCGGCGGATCGCCGTACCCATGCCAAGACGAAGGTCAAATCGGGCCATGGCGATCGCGGCGACCGTTGAGAAGGCCCATCCATTGAGAAGGCGCGTCGATCCCGTTCGGCCGCGCCTTTCGAGGCGGGCCGAACGGCGCCTCCGTTAGACCCTGACCGGCACTTCGTTCATTCCGTCGCTGCCGAACGCCTCGCGGTAGATCGCGACTTCGTCGGGCGGCCCGTTGGCCTTGGCCGGATTGTCGCTGAGCTTGACCGTCGCGTGGCCGTTCACCGAAACGATCTTGCACACCAACGACAATGACCTCAGCAGGTCGGGATCGCCCTGCTCCGCGCCGATAAAATCGTTGGTGAGGTTCGTTCCCCAGCCGAAGCCGACGCCGACCCGCCCAGCGAAATGGCGATGGATCAGCGCAATGTCCTTGCCGTTCGGCTCACGTCCCTCGAGCGCGACGTCGAGGCCGTCGGCGAAGATGATCAGCCGGTTCGCTGCGATCTCCTCGTCGCTCAGGCCGATCCGCGACCAGAAGGCGATCAGCTCCTCGCCCGCTTCGAACGGATCCTTGGAATCGGGCCTCGCTCCGGTCCACTCGCCGACCCAGCGCGGCGCGTTGGCCAGGAACTGCGTTGTGCCAAAA
>JAQGLH010000110.1 GCA_028293005.1 Alphaproteobacteria bacterium | reverse complement strand
GTGTAGAAGATGCGGGTCTGGCCGTACATCAGCACCAGGATCACCGAGGTGAGGCCGATGATAGCGCCGACCTTGATGGTCGAGGCGAACCACGCCCATTGCGGCCCGAACGAATCGACCGCCACCGCGACCGGATCGGGAACGTTGAGGTCCTTGTAGTTCACGACGAGCGTGAGCACGATCGAGACCAGAATGTAGAGCAGGGTGCAGACGAACAACGAGCCGAGGATGCCGATCGGCATGTCGCGCTGCGGGTTCTTGGCCTCCTGGCCGGCGGTCGAGACTGCCTCGAAACCGATATAGGCGAAGAAGACGATCGAGGCGGCGCGCATGATTCCGCTCCAGCCGAACTCACCTTTCTGGCCGGTCGGCTCGGGAATGAACGGCGACCAATTGGCCGACAAGGTGTCGAAATGCGTGATCACCATGTAGCCGCCGACGAGGATGAAGGCGGTGATCACCGAAACCTTGATCGCGACGATGACATTATTGAATTTGGCCGACTCCGACACTCCCCGCACCAGCAGCAGCGACAGCACCACGCAGACGAGGAACGCCGGGAGGTTGAACAGCGTGGTGACGATGCTGCCGTCGGCAAGCTCCTTCGGATGCCCGGTCGGGCCGGTCAGCGCGGCCGGTATGTGGAGGCCCAGGTCGCCGAGCAGGCTGACCATATAGCCCGACCAGCCGACCGCGACGACCGACGCGGCAAGCCCGTATTCGAGCAGCAGCAGCGAGCCCATGATCCAGGCCGCGAACTCGCCGAGCGTGGTGTAGGAATAGGTATAGGCCGATCCCGAGACCGGCAAGGTCGAGGAAAGCTCGGCATAGCATAGGCCCGCGAGTCCGCAGACCACGCCCGCGACCACGAACGACAGCAGCACCGCCGGCCCGGCGTGAAGCGCCGCGGCATTGCCAGTCCGCACGAAGATGCCGGCGCCGATGATGCAGCCGACGCCGAGGAAGACGAGGTTCCATGGGCCGAGCGATCTTTTGAGCTCGCTGTTGGCGGTTTCCTGCTGAACCTGCTCGACCGACTTGCGCATCATCATGCGCGGGAGAAGACCGCCGCGTGCCTTGGTCGCCATAAGGAACTCCCTACCCCTCGCGCTGGCGGCCATTGCCTGCGTCGAACGAAACCTAGCCCGTAAATTGGCCTGCGCAAGCGCTATCGCGCCAGCATCGGCCATTGGCTGGCGCTATCGCGCCAGCATCGGCCCAAGCGGCTTCCCGCCGAAAATGTGGACGTGAAGGTGCGGGACTTCCTGGCCGCCGTTCGCGCCGACGTTGGCGAGCAGACGATAGCCGGGCGCGACCAGACCGGCCTCGCGCGCGATCAGGCCGACCGCGCGGACGAACGCCGCGATCTCCTCGTCCGGCGCATGCTCCGAAAAATCGTCCCACGACACGTAGCGTCCCTTCGGGATGACGAGGATATGGTCCGGCGCAAGCGGATTGATGTCGTGGAAGGCGAGGACATGCTCGTCCTCGAACACCTGCTTGCACGGCAGCTCGCCGCGCAGGATGCGCGCGAACACATTGTCGTCGTCATAGAGCCCGGTCGCGTCGATCGGCATGTCATTCCCCTTCCGCGCCTGCCGCGCCGGCCTGCTGCCGATGAATTGGCAAGCGCTTCCTGTGCTTGGTCCTTTTCGCTTAACGACTGGTCTTTGGGCAGCGCAAGCGGCTTGACCCAATCGGTGTCGGCGCTACCAGATGGGGCATGAGCGACGACACGCCCGACAGCCTGATTCCCTATGACGAGATCGTCCAGGAGGCGCTCCGCGCCGTCGTCGGACGCGTGCTTGGCCAAGTGGAGGCGACCGGCTCGTTGCCGGGCACGCACCATTTCTACATCACGTTCAAGACTCGCGCCGCCGGGGTCGACATCCCCAGGCACCTGGGTGAACGTTTCCCGGACGAGATGACGATCGTCATCCAGAACCGCTTCTGGGATCTCAAGGTCGGTTCGGACACGTTCGAGGTCGGCCTCAGCTTCAACCAGGCTCCCGCGAAGCTGGTCATCCCCTTCTCGGCGATCACCGGTTTCGTCGACCCGGCGGTCAATTTCGCGCTGCAGTTCCAGGTCCAGACCGAATCGCACGGTCCGCAGGATCATGACGAGGCGGAGAACGATCATCCGATCGCCGAGCCGCTCGAGGATGGCTCGAACGTCGTCTCGGTAGACTTCAGCCGTAAGAAATAGGGGTCCGTCCGGAGGGCCAGCCGACGGCGCCCCGGATCTTTCACACAGCTGATATCCTGCAGCCAGAAAATGCCCTCGGCTTGAAAATGAGCCGAGCCCGGCGGATAGGGAGAATTATGAATTCGATCACCACCACCCGCACCGAGACCGACAGCTTCGGGCCGATCGAGGTGCCGGGAGATGCCTATTGGGGCGCACAGACGCAGCGCTCGATCGACAATTTCCCGTTCGGCCAGCGCGAGCAGATGCCGGTCGAGATCGTCCACGCCTTGGGCTTCGTCAAACAGGCGGCGGCGCGGGTCAATGCGCGGCTCGGCGACATCGACGCCGAGATCGCCGAGGCCATCCAGCAGGCGGCGGGCGAAGTCGCCGCCGGCGGGCATGACGATCAATTTCCGCTGGTGATCTGGCAGACCGGCTCGGGCACTCAATCGAACATGAACGCCAACGAGGTGATCGCCTCGCGCGCCAACGAGATCCTCTCCGGCAGGAAGGGCGGCAAGAGCCCGGTCCATCCCAACGATCACGTCAACAAGGGTCAGTCGTCGAACGACAGCTTCCCGACCGCGCTGCACGTCGCCGCCGCGCGCGCGGTGCACAAGAGGCTGCTCCCTGCGCTCAAGACGATCCACGCCAGGCTCGACAAGCAGGCCAAGGCCTGGGACCGGATCGTCAAGATCGGCCGCACCCATTTGCAGGACGCGACGCCGCTGACGCTCGGCCAGGAATTCTCGGGCTATGCCGCGCAGATGCGCGACGGCATCGCCCGCGTCGAAGGCGTGCTGCCGCGGCTCCACAAGCTCGCCCAGGGCGGCACCGCGGTCGGGACCGGGCTCAATGCCCCGGCCGGCTTCGACAAAGCGTTCGCCGCCGAAATGGCCAAGCTCACCCAGCTTCCGTTCGAGCCCGCGGCCAACAAGTTCGAGGCGCTGGCGACGCACGATACGTTGGTCGAATTCTCGGGCGTGCTCAACGTGCTCGCGGTGTCGCTCACCAAGATCGCCAACGACATCCGGCTGCTCGGCTCGGGGCCGCGCTGCGGCCTCGGCGAGCTTCGCCTTCCCGAGAACGAGCCGGGCAGCTCGATCATGCCCGGCAAGGTCAACCCGACGCAGGCCGAGATGCTGACGATGGTCGCCGCGCAGGTGATGGGCAATCATGTCGCGGTCACGATCGGCGGCCTCCAGGGCCATTTGGAATTGAACGTGTTCAAGCCACTGATCGGCGCCAACGTGCTGCGCTCGATCGATCTGCTCGCGACCGGGATCGAGAGCTTCACCGAGCGCGCGCTCGACGGCCTCGAGCCCGACGAGCGCCGCATCGGCGAGCTGATGAACCGCTCGCTGATGCTCGTCACCGCGCTGGTCCCGGAGATCGGCTACGATCACGCCGCCGCGCTGGCCAAGTTCGCGATAGTGCACAAGCTGACCCTGCGCGAAGCCGCGCGCGAGACAGGCTTGGTCGACAAGGCGTTCGCCGCCGAAATGGCCAAGCTCACCCAGCTTCCGTTCGAGCCCG
>JAQGLH010000107.1 GCA_028293005.1 Alphaproteobacteria bacterium | reverse complement strand
TGCTTGTAGAGATCGGGTGTATTGCGGATCGTCGCCTCGGCGAGGGTCGCGAGGTCGTGCGCGGTGGTGTAGGTGATCCCCGCGTCGGGCCATCCGTTCGAGTTGCCGAAATGACTGTTGTTCATCCCCAGTCTTTTGGCTTCGTCGTTCATCAGCGCCGCGAACGCCGGCTCGGTCCCGCGAATGCATTCGGCGAGCACGACACTGGCGTCGTTGCCCGACAAGGTGACGATGCCGTGCAGCAGGTTGCGCACGCTGACCGTCTCGCCGGGAGACAGGAACATCGTCGAGCCCGCCTGCGGCCCGTGCCACTGCTGCCATGTCTCGGGCCGCACCGTGCACATCTGATCGAGCTTGATCTCGCCGGTCTTGAGCAGGTTGAACGCCACGTGCACGGTCATCATCTTCGCCATTGAGGCCGGCGGCATGCGGCGCTCCGCGTCCTTCGCATAGAGCACGGCACCCGACGAAAGGTCCTTCATGAAAGCGACCGGCGCGGGGGTGTCGAACGGCGGCGCCGCCGCTTCGGCCGGGAGCGTGACGGCAGTGGCAACCAACCCGAAAAGCAGCGCCTTAGGCTTCATAGCTCAAATATCCTGACAATTTGCCCAAACATCCGGCGCGCCGCTGGCGACCTTCAGCCAATGGCCACCCTTAACCGAAGGGCCGCCTTAATCCCAAAGGCCGCCTTAATCCCAAAGGGCCGACTTAATCAATGTATTGGCGGTTCGCCAGCCGGTTCAGCGCGCGATCGCGTCGGCGAGCAGGCCAACCGACAGCGCATAGAAATTTGAGCCATTATAATCGAGGATCGCCCGGTAGTTGGTGGTGAGCAGGTAATCAGGAGCGCCGCGGCCGTCGGGCTCGATCAGGCTCGCTAGCTCGCGGTCATCGATCCGTGCGCTACCCTGGGGAATGATTCCGAGCCGGCGCCACTCGCCCATCGTCAGCCAGCGCGTGTGGCGCTCGTGGACTCGCGAGCAGCGCGGCGAGACCAGACGCGTCGCGAGCGCAGCGCGGTCGAAAGTGGCCGGGACGCTCACCCTGACGCCCCAAGGGACGTTGGGCTTCCAGCCGGCGTTGCTGAGGTAGTTGGCGATCGATGCCAGCGCATCGCCCTGGCTGGTCCAGATATCGGCGCGGCCATTCCGATCCCAGTCGACCGCGAGGCGCAAATAGACGCTCGGCAGGAATTGCGGATAGCCGGTCGCGCCGGCCCAGCTCCCCTTGAGCTGGCTGCGCGGAATACCGCGGTCGATCAGCTTGAGCGTCGCGATGAACTCATCGGCGAAAAGCTGGCGGCGGCGCCCCTCGTAAGCGAGCGAGGCGAGCGAATCGAGCAGGTCGAAATTGCCGGTCACCGCGCCATAACTGGTCTCGTGGCCCCAAATCGCGATCAGCACCGACGGCGAGACGCCGTAGCGCCGCGCAATGTCATAGAGCTGCGCTCGATTCGCGACATAGCGGCTCGCGCCGCGCTCGATCAGATCCGGCGTGACATGATCGCGCTGATAGGGCGCGAACGGCGGAATGGCGGGGCTGCCGGCGGTGCCGCCGGGCTGCGCCTGATCGAGCTGGACGGTGCGCGCGTTGAAGCTCAATGCCGGGAAGATGCGGTCGATCGTGGCGCGACTGACGCCGGCCGCCAGCGCCTGCGCGCGAAGCGCCGGCAAATAGGCCTGGAAGCCCTGCGCATCGTACAGCGCGCTCTGCGCCAGCGCCGGGATCGAGGCCGGCATCATCGCAGCGGCGATGGCGATGGCGAGGCAGGACAATCGACGCATACAGACCCCTTAGCTGACACCGCTTAACGACACGGCCTTAACGACACGGCGGCCATAACGACACGGCGGCCTCAAGGACACGGCGCCCTGAACGACACGGCCGGCCACAAGCCGAAGCAGCCCCGGCGTCGATCCGTCGCATGTGCGGCACGCCAGGGCTCAAAGCTCCCCTCGCCCATCTCCGGTTTGCGGCGCGGCCACCGATCATGAACCCTTTGAACAGTCAGCGGTTGCAGGCGAAACGCGATAAATCCGCGGCCGTTGCCGGGGTGGAACGTTTGCCGAATAGTGTCGTTAGGCGGGATGCAAACGTGTGGGCTGACGCAGCGTTTGTTGAGGAGAAGAACCTCGTTCACCCTCGGCCCGATTTGCCAGGAGATGCATATGAACCATGTCAAAACGTCAACCCTAGCGCTGGCGATCGCCGGATCGCTGTCGCTCGGCGCCTGCGCCACAACCCCACAGGAACAACATACGCTCCAGAGCGCCGGGACGGGCGCCGCGATCGGCGCGGTCGCCGGTGCCGGCGTCGGCGCGGTCGTCGGTGGCCTCTCGCCGATTGCCGGCGCGGCGATCGGTGCGGCGGTCGGTGGCCTTGCCGGTGCGGTATGGGCAGACCATGACAATGACGGCTATGCTGACGGTTATGTCCGCGAAGGCCAATATTATGAGGGCAGTCCTGCTGCGCCCGCTCCGGCCGCTTATGAGCCGCCGGCGCCCGTGCGCAGTGGCGAACGAGGCTGATAGCCTCCTGAGTATGCGTTCAATGTCCAATCGTCGCGCCGGCCCCCAGCGGCCGGCGCGCACCTCCCTGTCCCAACCATGGCTCGTTGCCGCGATCGCGGCATTGGCGATGATGCCGGCCGGGCTCGAGGCCCAGGTCCGCTCCGAGGCTCTGCTTCCCTTTGCCGCGTCGCCGGCCGCTGTGCAGGCGGCGCTCAGGTCCGAAGGCGGCGCTCGCGACGTGCGCGCCTTCTACAA
>JAQGLH010000086.1 GCA_028293005.1 Alphaproteobacteria bacterium | reverse complement strand
CCGCCGCCGGCTCAAGTCCAGCTGTAAGCAATGCAAGCAATGGCAGGAACACTCTCATTGTGGACCGATTACAAGCGGTCGCGTGGTTTGCCAATGGCCGGGAACGAGGGTAGGGCGGCGCCAATTCCGTACATCCTCATGGAGAGACGCGCCACCATGGCTGCACAGTATAGCTACGTCATGAAGAACATGACCAAGACCTTTCCGGGCGTGCCCAAGCCCGTGCTCAGCAACATAAACCTTCAATTCTATCCGTATGCCAAGATCGCGTTCATCGGCCCGAACGGTTCGGGCAAATCGACTCTGATGAAGATCATGGCCGGCCGCGACACCGAATTTACCGGTGAGGCGTGGCCGGGCGACGGAATTCGCGTCGGCTATCTCGAGCAGGAGCCCGGGCTCGATCCAACCAAGACGGTCAAGGAAAATGTGATGGAGGGCGTGCGCCCCATCGCCGATCTGGTCGATCGCTTCAACGAGATTTCCAACCTGATGGCCGACCCGCCCGAGGACGCCGACTTCGATGCGCTGATGACCGAAATGGGCGAGCTCCAGGAAAAGATCGACGCGGTCGACGGCTGGACGCTCGACAGCCAGCTCGAGCTGGCGATGGACGCCTTGCGCTGCCCGCCCGGGGACAGTGAGGTCGACAGCCTCTCGGGCGGCGAGAAGCGCAGAGTCGCGCTGACCCGCCTGCTGCTCGCGAAGCCCGACATCCTGCTGCTCGACGAACCGACCAACCATCTCGACGCCGAAAGCGTCGCCTGGCTCGAACGCCATCTCGTCGACTATAAGGGCAACGTCATCCTCGTCACCCACGACCGCTACTTTCTCGACAATGTCGTGAACTGGGTGCTCGAGCTCGATCGCGGCCGTTACTATATCTACGAGAGCAATTATTCGGGTTATCTCGACAAGAAGGCCAAACGGCTCGAGCAGGAAGAGCGCGAGGATACTGGCCGCCAGAAGGCGATCCAGGAGGAGCTCGACTGGATCCGGCGCTCGCCCAAGGCGCGGCAGACCAAATCCAAGGCGCGCATCAGGGCGTTCGACGAGCTGGTCGAGGCGCAGGAGAACCGCACGCCGGGCAAGGCGCAAATATTGATCCAGGTGCCCGAGCGGCTCGGCGGAGCGGTGATCGAGGCGAAAGGCCTCTCCAAGGGCTATGGCGACAAATTGCTGTTCGAGGATCTCTCGTTCAGCCTGCCGCCGGGCGGCATCGTCGGCGTGATCGGGCCCAACGGCGCCGGCAAGACCACCTTGTTCAAGCTGATCACCGGGGCCGAGCAGCCCGACGGCGGCAGCATCCGCATCGGCGAGACCGTGCATCTCGGCTACGTCGACCAAAGCCGCGATGCGCTCAGCCCCGGCAAGAATGTCTGGGAGGAAGTATCCGGCGGCGTCGACGTCTTCCGCTTCGGCAAGCATGAGATCGCCAGCCGTGCCTATGTCGGCGCGTTCAACTTCAAGGGATCCGACCAGCAGAAGAAGGTCGGCCAATTGTCGGGCGGCGAGCGCAACCGGGTCCATATGGCGAAGATGCTCAAGGAAGGCGGCAACGTCCTCCTGCTCGACGAGCCGACCAACGATCTCGACGTCGAGACCTTGCGTGCGCTCGAGGATGCGCTGGAGACTTTCGCCGGCTGCGCGGTGGTGATCAGCCACGATCGCTTCTTCCTCGATCGGCTTGCAACGCACATCCTCGCGTTCGAGGGCGACAGCCATGTCGAATGGTTCGAAGGCAATTTCGAATCCTACGAGGAGGACAAATTGCGCCGGCTCGGCGACGATGCGACCCGGCCGCATCGCATGACCTATCGCAAGCTCACCCGCTAGCGGAGCTCGCTGCCGTCGGCGTGGCGGGCGCCGTGCTGCATCGTGGCAATGCGCAGGAACGAAAGCCTGGACCTGTCGTTCTTCCGGCGTGGCGAGGGGGTGGTGCTGGCGCATGGACCTCCGGGCGCTTTCCGCATCACCTCCACGCGTTCATGTTGGATCACGCGTTCATGTTGGAGATGAGTTATGCGTAAATCGGCACTAATCCTCACGGTCGTTTCGGCGAGCCTGTCGCTCGGCGCCTGCGCGACCGATCGCTATGGCAACCGCTACAGCACGAACGACAACCAGCTCGGCCGGGCCGCGGCGGGCGCGGCGATCGGCGGTGCGGTGGGCGCCGGTTTCGGCGCGGCAGTCGATGGCGTCACTCCGGTCGAAGGTGCGGCGGTCGGCGCCGTCGCGGGCGCGGCGATCGGCGCTGCGACCGCGAACGATCGTCGCTGGTACCGCGACAGCCAGGGTTATTGCTATTACGTCAACAGCCGCGGCGACCGGACATACGATTACAACAGGGGTTGTTAGTCGCTTAGCGATCCGGGGAGGAGCAGGGGCTGCGCGGCAGTCCCTGCCATCTCGCGCCCGGGCGGCTGAAATCAGTGCAGCCGATCGAGGCTCTTCGCTTTTTCCTCATAATCGTCCGCCAGCAGCATCAGGGTCGTGGTGGCCGCACGGTCGTCGATCGAGCGGGCGAGACGGCGGCAGCGCTGCGCCTGAGCGCGGAGATGCTCCGCCTGGTTGCGGTCGGTCATGTCGACCAAAATATTGATCGCGCCGATCAACTCGCCCTGCTCGTCGAGCAGCGGGGTGGGGAACGGCTGGAAAGCCACTCGGCTGCCGTCGGGACGCTCGGCGACCGCGCTCGCGCCTCGCACGGGCCGCTTCTCGGAAATCGCAACCGCCATCGGGCAGCTTTCGTGCGGCATGAAACTGCCGTCCTCGCCGTAGAGCTTCCAGGTCACGCACCATTGGTCCTCGCCGGCTACCGGCGTTCGTCCGGCGAACGTGACGCAGGCGCGGTTGAAATAGGTGATCCGTCCCGCGGCGTCGGTCGTATAGACCGGGGCGGACACGTCATCGAGGAAATCGAGCCGCGCTGCTTGCTGGCGCATCGCCGCAACCGCGGCCGATATGATTTCTTCGGGCTTTGCGGTTGCTAAAAGCATCGTTGCTCAGACTGAATTTTGGACAAGTGGAGTAACCCCCGGCGATCTTAACGTGGATCAACCGTTATGGTTCCGCAGCTTAGCCACATCGCGCAAAATCGAGAGGAGCCTTCGCGGTCGATGCTCGGCTATGCGGCGGCGCAGCGCGTTTTGATCATCAACGGCCGAGCGCGTCCGGTCCGCCGAACGCAAGGCGATCGCGACGCTTGTCAGGCCGGCGCGAATTCTCCCGTCGCCTCGTCGAGCAGGTGGAGTCGGCCGTCCGCGATTGCGAAATAGGCGCCGTGCAGCGCCAGTCTGCCCGCTGCCTCGCGCTCGCGGATGGCCGGGAAGGTGCGCAGATTGTCCAGACTGAGGCGCACCGTCTCGAGCTCGAGCGCGCGCAGCGCTTCGGGGCCGGTGCCAAGCTCGGCGGTGATGCGGTCGCGCGCGCCGTCGAGCAGGTCGATCCAGTGCGCGATGAAGCCGCCCGCCCCGGGCGGTGCATGTTCGAGGCGGCGCGAGAGGGCTGCATCGACGCCGCCGCACTGACCGTGGCCCATCACCACGATCTCGGGCACCTCGAGCTGGGTCACGGCGAATTCGAGCGCGGCCGAGACGCCGTGCCGGCCACCGCCGACCTCGAACGGGGGGACGAGGTTGGCGATGTTACGAACGACGAACATCTCGCCCGGCGAGGTGTCGAAGATCGTCGCCGGATCGACCCGGCTGTCCGAGCAGGCGATCACCATCACCTTGGGCGACTGCGCCTCGGCAAGCGCCGCCCAGCGGTCGCGTTCGTGCTTCCAGCCGGTTTCGCGGAAACGGCGATAGCCGGAGAGAAGGGCGTTGAAATCGGCCAAGTTGCGCTCCCGTCAATATGTCTCAGGCCCGTTAGGAGAGCAGCGCGGGGGTGGCAAGTCGCAGCGGAGATCGCTATCTGGCGCTCATGTCAGAGGCTGATCCGATCTCTCCGCGCCGCGCGCGCAAACCCGAATGGATCAGGGTGAAGGCGCCGACCAGCGTCGGCTTCGCCCAGACCAGGTCGCTGATGCGCCGGCTCGGCCTCGCCACGGTCTGCGAGGAAGCCGCCTGCCCGAACATCGGCGAATGCTGGACCAAGAAGCATGCGACGGTGATGATCCTCGGCGACACCTGCACCCGCGCCTGCGCCTTTTGCAACGTCAAGACCGGCATGCCGCGCGCGGTCGATCCGCTCGAGCCGGAGCATGTCGCGGTCGCCGCGGCCGAGCTTGGGCTCGAGCATATCGTCGTCACCTCGGTCGACCGCGACGATTTGCCCGACGGTGGCGCGAGCCAGTTCGTCAAGGTGATCGAGGCGCTGCGCCGCGCCGCGCCGTCGACCACGATCGAGATTCTGACGCCCGATTTCCGCAACAAGGCCGCGGCCGCTGTCGAGGCGATCGTCGCCGCGCGCCCCGACGTCTACAATCATAATCTCGAGACGGTCCCGCGCCTCTATCCGACGATCCGCCCGGGCGCGCGTTACTATGCCTCGCTGCGCCTGCTCGAGAGCATCAAGCGTCACGATCCGACGATCTTCACCAAATCGGGAGTGATGGTCGGGCTTGGCGAGCAAAGGCTCGAGGTCCACCAGGTGATGGACGACATGCGCTCGGCCGACGTCGATTTCCTCACGATGGGCCAATATCTCCAGCCGACGCCGCGCCATGCCAACGTCGAGGAGTTCGTCACTCCACAGGCATTCGCGGCTTATGCCGCAATCGCGCGCGCCAAGGGCTTCATGCTCGTGGCGGCGACGCCGCTGACGCGCTCGAGCTATCATGCCGGCGACGATTTCGCGAAGATGAAGGCGGCGCGGGAGAAGCAGCTTGAGAAGCTGCCGGCGCTGCGTCCGTGACGGCGCGCGCGAAAGGTTAGTCATGCCCCGCCACACCGAGAAACGGAACCTTCCTTACGCCCCCGAGCAATTGTTCGACCTCGTCGCGGACGTGGGGCGTTACCAGGAATTTCTGCCGTGGGTGGCTGCGGTGCGGATTCGATCGGACAGCGACACCTTGATGATCGCCGACCTCGTCGTCGGCTTCAAATCGCTCAAGGAGACGTTCACCTCGCGGGTGACCAAAGAGCGGCCGCACAAGATCCTCGTCGAATATATCGAGGGGCCGCTCAAATATCTGCGCAACGACTGGGTCTTCGAACCCGACGGCAAAGGCGGCACCAATCTCGATTTCTGCGTCGACTTCGCGTTCAAGTCGCGCATCTTCGAGGCCATCGCCGGCCAGATGTTCGATCGCGCGCTGCGGCGGATGATCGTCGCGTTCGAGGAGCGCGCGCACGCGCTTTACGGTGTCTCGGCGGGTGTCTCCGGGGGGGCTTCTGCCGGCACCACGGGCATCAGCAGCTCGAGCGCGCAAAGCGCCGCCTGAAGGCGGATGCCGCCGCGGCCGAGATCGCCAAATTCCTTGCGGTCGGCGACGACCTCGTCGGGGTCGGCGCCGCGCCGCGCGCGCGCGAACACGACGGTGCCGACCGGTTTCCTGTCGTTGCCCCCCGCTGGCCCGGCGACGCCGGTGATTGCCACCGCCGTGTCGGCGGTCGTGATCCGCAGCGTGCCTTGCGCCATCGCCCACGCGGTTGCGACCGAGACCGCGCCGAACGTGTCGAGCACTTCCTCGCTGACGCGCAGGATGTTGATCTTGTCCGCGTTGCCGTAGGTCACGAGCCCCGCCTCGAACACGTCGGACGAGCCGGCGATCTCGGTCAGCGCGGCGCTGACCAGCCCCCCGGTGCAGCTTTCCGCGACCGCCACGCGAAGCCCGGCCGCGCGATTGGCATCGATCACCTGCCGCGCCAGCTCCACCAGCTCGGGGGGAAGGCAATAATCCCGATTCTCGCTCATTTTTCCTCCGGAAGTCGAATGGTGGCGACCGCTTGTGCAGCGATGCCTTCGCCGCGCCCGGTGAAGCCGAGCCGTTCGGTGGTCGTCGCCTTGATGCTCACCCGCGCGAGCGGCAGCCGCAACAAGGCCGCGACATTGGCGCGGATCGCTTCCTTGTGGGGGCCGATGCGGGGCGCTTCGCAAATGACCGTGATGTCGACATGGTCGATCCGCCCACCGCGCGCCGCGACCAGCGCCGTCGCATGATCGACGAAGCCCGACGAGGCCGCGCCGCGCCAGTGCGGGTCGCTCGGCGGGAAATGGTCGCCGATGTCGCCCGCGCCGCAGCAGCCAAGCAGGGCATCGGTCAAGGCGTGGAGCACGACGTCGGCATCGCTGTGGCCGGCAAGGCCCCGCTCGTGGGCGATGCGCTCGCCGCCCAGCCAGAGATGGTCGCCCGCGGTGAAGGCATGGACGTCGAAGCCGAGCCCGGTGCAGGTCGTCATCGCCGCCGCAAGGCGCCGCTCGGCGCGCGCGAAATCTTCGGCGAAGGTCAGTTTGTCGAGCGCCTCGTCGCCCTCGACGATCGCAACGCCAATCCCGGCGGCCCGCGCGACCTGCGCATCGTCGGTCGCGTCGGCCGCGCCGCGCCAGGCGCGATGCGCGGCGAGAATGGCGGGGAAGCGGAACGCCTGCGGCGTCTGGACTCGTATCAGCTGGTCGCGGGGCACGGCTTCACCAAGCAGACCGGGGGCGCCAGGCAGGCCCGGGGCGCCCGGCCGGCCGTCGACCTTTGCAAGCGTGTCGGCGAGGCGAAGCACGGGAACGGCTCCTTCCGTCGTATCGAGCGCCGCCAGCAAGCGGTCGAGGACCGCGCCGGGGACGAACGGCCGCGCCGCGTCATGGATCAGCACCGCGCCGACGTCGCCTTGTGCAGCCAGCGCTTCGAGGCCGTTGCGGACCGATTGCTGCCGCGTCGCTCCGCCGACAACGGGGGCGGGCAGGGCGCGGTTCCCAAGCGCGGCGAGGCACAGATCCTCCTGGCCTGGAGCGATCACGACCTGGAGCGCGTCGATTCGCGGGTGACGCAGACGATCGACCGCATGCGCGAGCACCGCTTGCCCCGCCACGCGCTCATATTGTTTGGGGAGCGCGCCTCCCGCGCGGTTGCCGGCCCCGGCCGCAACCACCAGCGCCACTATTCTACCCTCACCACCCATCGCCGCGCCCTAGACGATTTTCGCGCGGGGGTGAAATGATCTGGGTGACTGGCGAGTCTAATTTCCTCCCTGGGTTGTCCCGGGGAGGGGACCGCGCAGCGGTGCGGGGATCCTTGATGACGAAGACACCTCCTCCACCACCCTGCATTGGTCCCCCAGCCGCGAAATCGAGGGCAGGAAGGTGGTGCTTCTTGCCGCGCGGCGCTCCAACCTCTAAGGGCTTCAGCCACTTATGACCCG
>JAQGLH010000067.1 GCA_028293005.1 Alphaproteobacteria bacterium | reverse complement strand
GAGGCGGTTGGCGCCGTGCACGGAGGCGCAGCCGGCCTCGCCGACGGCCATCAGGCCGGGCGTAACGCGATCGGGATCGTCGGCGGTCGGGTTCAGCACCTCGCCCCAGTAGTTGGTGGGGATGCCGCCCATGTTGTAGTGGACCGTCGGCAGCACCGGGATCGGCTCGCGCGTCAGGACGACGCCGGCGAAGATCTTGGCCGATTCCGAGATGCCGGGCAGGCGCTCGTGCAGCACGGCCGGGTCGAGATGGTCGAGATGCAGGAAGATGTGGTCCTTGTCCTTGCCGACGCCGCGGCCCTCGCGGATTTCCAGCGTCATGCAGCGCGAGACGACGTCGCGCGAAGCGAGGTCCTTGGCCGACGGGGCATAGCGCTCCATGAAGCGCTCGCCCTCGGAGTTGACGAGGTAGCCGCCCTCTCCGCGTGCACCCTCGGTGATCAGGCAGCCGGAGCCGTAGATGCCGGTCGGGTGGAACTGCACGAACTCCATGTCCTGCAGCGGCAGGCCGGCGCGAAGCACCATGCCGTTGCCGTCTCCGGTGCAGGTGTGCGCCGAGGTCGCCGAGAAATAGCAGCGGCCATAGCCGCCGGTGGCGAGCACCACCGACTGGGCGCGGAAGCGGTGGATGCTGCCGTCCTCCATGCACAGCGCGATGACGCCGCGGCACTCGCCATTCTCCATGATCAGGTCGATCGCGAAATATTCGATGAAGAAGTCGGCGTCGTACTTCAGGCTCTGCTGGTAGAGCGTGTGCAGCATCGCATGGCCGGTGCGGTCGGCCGCGGCGCAGGTCCGCTGCGCCGCCGGTCCCTCGCCCATGTTCTGGGTCATGCCGCCGAACGCGCGCTGGTAGATCTTGCCTTCGCGGGTGCGGCTGAACGGCACGCCGTAATGTTCGAGCTCGTAGACCGCCGCCGGCGCTTCGCGGCAGAGATATTCGATCGCGTCCTGGTCGCCCAGCCAGTCCGAGCCCTTGACGGTGTCGTACATGTGCCAGGTCCAATGGTCCGGCCCCATGTTGCCGAGGCTGGCGGCGATTCCGCCCTGCGCCGCGACCGTGTGGCTGCGCGTCGGGAAGACCTTGGTGATGCAGGCGGTCTTGAGCCCCTGTTCGGCCGATCCCATCGTCGCGCGCAGGCCCGAACCGCCCGCCCCGACGACGACGACGTCATAGCTGTGATCGATGATCTTATATGCTTCAGCCATTAGGCCGCGCCCTTTCCAAAGGCAATTTTCAGAACCGAAAAGATCGCCAGCGCCGCAGCGCTGATCGTGAAGAAATTGAGGATCAGCAGCAGGAAGACCTTGTTGCCCTCCTCGTGCACATAATCCTCGATCACCACCTGCATGCCGAGCTTGATGTGCCAGAAGGTGCTGACGATCAGCAGCAGCATCGCGACCGCGCTGACCGGCGAGGCGAGCCAATCGACCACCGTCTTGTGATCGAGCCCCGGCAGCCGCAGCAGCGAGACCATGAACCAGATGAACAGCAGCAAGGTCGAGATCGATGTCAGCCGCTCGAGCCACCAGCCATGGGTGCCGCTCTTGGCGGAGCCGAGCCCGCGCACTCGGCCAAGCGGTGTTTCCATCCGCATCATTTCGTCCCCAATATATAGAGCCACAGGACCACGGTCAGCGTCGCCGATCCGACCAAGGTCATCGTCGCCCAGAATTTGTTGGTCGTGAGCTCGAAGCCGGCGCCGAGATCCATCACCAGATGCCGCAGGCCGGACAATGTGTGCTGGAACAAAGCCCAGCTCAGGCCGATCCAGACCACCATCAGATACCATTCGTCGGCATAATCCAGGAAAGTGGCATAGGCGCGCGGACCGCTCGCCGCCGCCGCGAGCCACCAGACCAGCAGCAATGCGCCGATCAGCGACAGCCCGCTGCCGGTGACGCGGTGCAGGATCGAGACGAGCATGTGCGGGCCCCACCGCCAGATCGAAAGGTGCGGCGAAAGCGGGCGCGATGGATTGCGGTGCATGAACGGGCTTCCCTGTCAGTCGTCCATTGAGACGGGGTGACCTTTAGAATGCGCGGGGCACAATGCAACGCCTGCGTGCGCCTTTACCCGACCGAAATCGGGGCTGCTACCGGCTGCCGTGGCCAAGAATATGTTAACCAATCCCTCTTAACGCTTGTGGCGAATTGAAGGACTTTGAACATGCGTGACGCCAAGGCCGCCAGCGATACCGTCGTCGAGACGCGATGGGATCTTTTCGACATCGATGGCACTTTGGTCGAGGACGCCGCCGAGATCTGGTCGCTGATCGAGGATCAGGCGGTTCGCGCGGCGCGCGCCTTCTGGAGCCAATATTACCGTTCGCCCGAGGTTGGGGGGCGGATGACCGACGATCGGCTCGATCAGCTCGCGCGCCAGACGCTTCCCGCGCTCAAGGCGGGCCTCATCGAGATGGACAAGCCGCACTGGCTTCGCGCGATCCGCAGCCGGGTCGAAAGCGCGGCGGCGGACAATATCTCGCTGAGCACGTTCAGCGCCGCAGTCTGGGCGATGTGCGCCACCTGCCACGACATCCTGGCCGAGCGGCTCAAGGACGATCCGGCGCGCCTCGCGCGGCTGTCGAAAGCGATCATGCAGCTTTGCGTGTTCGAGACCGACGTCTTCTCGGCGCAATTCGCATTGCTACGCCAGCGCGAGGAGAGCCGGCGCCGCAACGCGAAGGGTCTCAAGTTCAACAATGACATGCTGACCGTGGTCGATCGCACCGCCACCGACAGCCGCAAGCTTCGCGCGCAAGCGGCCGAGGCGTCCACTGCGGCGCGCGGCATGCTCGGCAAGACCTCGGAGGTCGCGTCCGCCGCCGAGCAATCGGCGATCGCGATGCGCGAGGCAGCGCAGACCGCGGCGGGCCTCATCCGAGCGATCGAGGATGCGCGCAACGAGGTCGAGGTCGCGGCGGGAGTGGCGACGCGCGCCAGCGGCCAATCGTCCGAAGCCGTCAACATCAGCCAGGCGCTTTCCGCGCACGTCGAAGCGATCGAATCGATCCTCAGCCTGATCCGCGACATTGCCGGACAGACCAACCTCCTCGCGCTCAATGCGACGATCGAGGCCGCCCGCGCGGGCGATGCCGGCCGCGGCTTCGCGGTCGTCGCGCAAGAGGTCAAATCGCTTGCCCAGCAGACGGCGCGCGCGACCGACGACATCACCGCCAAGATCACCGCGATCCAGCAGGCGACCCGGCAGACGGTCGAAGCCAACGGCTCGATCCGCCAGACGGTCGAGGAGGTCCAATCCTCGGCCGATCGCATCCGCCAGGCGATGGAGATCCAAGCGCAGACGGTGACGATGATCACCGCTGCTGTCGACGAGACCGCGCTCGCCGCCGATTCGATGTCATCGACCATCGCTGCGATCCGATCGGACACCGAGACCGTGGTCAGCGAGATCGACGCGGTCGAGCGGAGATTCGGAGAGGTCGACGAGCAGATGGCGCGCTTCAAGGAGTCGATCGACTCGTTCGTGAACAGCATCGCGGCCTGAGGCCGGTCTGCCGCCCAGCCCCTGCACGTCGTGCTTGCGCAGGCTGGCATCCAGACCGACCCTCATCACCACGCTGCCAGACCGACCCTCATCACCACGCTGCCTGAATCCAGCTGTCGCTGGGCCGACGGAAAAAAGTAAACCGGCCCCGCATTGATGCGGGATGACCCGCCGCCCCCTTATCGTCTAGGGCGCGCCCATGACCAAAATCACATCTCCATCGCGCGCCGTCGCGGCCGAGGGCATTCGCCTTGGCCGATAGCTGGAAAGCCACCCTGCCCTGCACCCGCGCCGAAGCCGAAGCGCTGGCGGCCGACATCCCCGCGCTGGCGGTGCTCGATTCGCCGCCGGTGCTGATGACCAGCGAGGCCGATCCCGATCGGCCCGATCGCTGGCGCCTCGACGCCTATTTCGAGAGCGCGCCGAGCAACTCCGATTTGGCGTTGCTGCGGCAGCTCGTCCCGAGCGCGAGCAGTGCCGAGCCGCTGGTCGAGCAGATCGCCGACGAGGATTGGGTGACGGTCAGCCAGCAGGGGATGGAGCCGATCCGCGCCGGCCGTTTCTTCGTGCACACGCCTGAGCATCGCGCCGCGGCTGCCAACGAGCGCGAGCCGATCGAGATCGGCGCGGGCCGTGCGTTCGGCACCGGCCATCACGAGACCACCACCGGCTGCCTGCTTGCGCTCGAGCGTATGCGCACCGGCGGGACGAGCTTCGCCAACATTCTCGATCTCGGCACCGGCACCGGCCTGCTCGCCTTTGCGGCGCTGCGCTTGTGGCGCATGGCGCGCGCGGCGGCGTCCGATATCGATCCGGTCGCGGTCGAGGTGGCGGCGGAAAATGCGGCCGCCAACGGCATCCGCCTCGGCCGCGCGCGCGGCCGGCTTGAGCTCGCCGTCGCGACCGGGCTCGATCATCCCCGCCTCAAGGCGCGAGGACCCTATGATCTGATCATCGCCAACATCCTCGCCGCACCGCTGGTCGAGCTCGCGCCGGCGATCGCCGCGGCGATCGAGCCGGGCGGACGCGTGATCCTCGCCGGCCTGCTCGACCACCAGGCCGACAAGGTCGTCGCCGCCTATCGCCGCGAGCGGATGATGCTCGAAGTGCGCCAGCTGCGCGGCGATTGGCCGACCCTGGTGATGCGCAAGCGTCCGGCGCGCGCCATCGTGAAATTCAGCCGCAAGAGCAAAGCCTGAGCCGAGTGCCTTCCTCGGCCTAGCGGCTAGCGGCGACGATCCGTGCCCATTCGGCTTCATCGATCACCTCGACGCCGAGGTCCTGCGCCTTCTTGAGCTTGGAGCCGGCGCCGGGCCCCGCGACGACCAGACCGGTCTTGGCCGAGACGCTGCCGGCGACCTTGGCGCCAAGCGCTTCGGCCTGCGCCTTGGCTTCGTCGCGCGACAGTGTCTCGAGGCTGCCGGTGAACACGATCGTCTTGCCGCTCACCGGTGATTGCCTGGTTTCCCAGATCACGTCCTCGGGGTCGACGCCGGCGGCGCGAAGATCGGCGAGCACTTCGCGATTGTGCGGCTCCTCGAAGAAATCGAGCAAGGCGTTCGCCACCTCCGGCCCGATGTTCGGGGTTTCGATCACCGCGACCACCGCCTTGTCGCGGCGTTGGCGGAATTTCGGTTCGGGCTCGCCCAGCGCCGGCTGGATCGCCTCGCGCGTCTCGAGCCCGCGCTCGATCATCGCCAGGAAACTCTCCAGCGAGCGAAAGCGGCGCGCGAGATCGCGCGCGGTGACCTCGCCGACATGCCTGATGCCGAGCGCAAAGAGGAAGCGGTCGAGCGGCGGATGGCGCCTGGCGTCGATCGCGGCGAGCAGATTGTCGACCGAGGTTTCGGCCCAGCGTTCGCGTTCCAGGAGCAGCGCGCGCTTTTCGTGGAGCCGGAAGATGTCGGCCGGGGACTCGAGGATGCCGTCGCGGAAGAAGCTTTCGATCGTCACCATCCCGAGACCCTCGATGTCGAGCGCATGGCGGCTGACGAAATGGCGAAGGCGCTCGACCCGTTGCGCGGGGCAGATCAGCCCGCCGGTGCAGCGCACGTCGACCTCGCCTTCCGCACGCACGGCCTCGGATGCGCATTCGGGGCAATGATCGGGGAAGACATAGGCGGGCCGGTCCGCCTCTGGCGTGAGGTTCCTCACCACCTGTGGAATCACATCGCCGGCGCGCTGGATCAGCACGCGATCGCCGATGCGGACGCCCAGCCGCTCGATCTCGTCGGGATTGTGCAACGTCGCGTTGGTGACGGTGACGCCGCCGACGCTGACCGGAGTCAGCCGCGCGACCGGGGTGAGCTTGCCGGTGCGCCCGACCTGGATCTCGATCCCCTCGAGGAATGTCTCGGCCTGCTCGGCCGGGAATTTGTGCGCGATCGCCCAGCGCGGCGCGCGCGCGACCTGCCCCAGCCGCCGCTGCCATTCGAGGCGGTCCACCTTGTAGACCACCCCGTCGATGTCGAATGCATAATCGGCGCGCTTCGTCTCGATCGCACGATAATGGCCGAACAAGGCATCGAGGCCGGTGAGGCGGCGGAGATCGTCCGCGACCGGCACGCCCCAGGCGGCGATCGCCTGCATCATCTCATACTGGCTGCCGGCCGGAAGCGCGGACACTTCGCCCCAGCCATGGGCATAGAAACGCAACGGGCGCGACGCCGTCACCGCGGCGTCCTTCTGGCGCAGCGACCCCGCGGCGGCGTTGCGCGGATTGGCGAATTGACGGGCCTTCGCCGGGTCGTCCGCCTCAGCGAGCAGCCGCGCGTTGAGCGCTGCGAAATCGGCCTTGGACATATAGACCTCACCGCGGATCTCGAACACGGCGGGAGCGTTTTCGAGCCGCTCGGGAATGTCGGGAATCGTGCGGGCATTGTCCGTGACGATCTCGCCGGTGGTGCCGTCGCCGCGCGTCGCCGCCTGGACGAGCACGCCCTTTTCGTAACGAAGCGAGCAGGAGAGGCCGTCGATCTTGGGCTCCGCGGTCAGCGCCACCTCTTCGTCCGGCGGCAGATTGAGGAAACGACGAACTCTGCCGACGAAGTCTGCGACATCCTCGTCCGCAAAGGCATTGTCGAGGCTCAACATCGGCAGCGCGTGGCGGACCTTCGACAAATGCGCGGCCGGCGCCGCCCCGACCCGCACGGACGGGCTGTCGTCGCGGACCAGAGCCGGAAACGCCGCCTCGAGCGCCGCGTTGCGGCGGACCAACGCGTCGTAATCGGCATCCGAAATCTCGGGCCTGTCCTCGCCATGATAGAGGCTGTTGTGGCGCGCGATCTCGCTCGCGAGCCGTTCCAGCTGCTCGGCCGCCTCGACGTTCGTCAGCTGCTCCGGAGGCTTGCCTTCGGCCTCCCCGTCGTGCGTGGCCACTAGGCGGCCTCCAGCAATCGCGTCGCCTGCGCGCGCGCCTCGTCGGTGACATGCGCGCCAGACAGCATCCGTGCGATCTCCTCGCGCCTCTCCCCCTCGTCGAGCGTCTCGACGCCGGTGCGCGTGACCAGCCCGTCGCTGCTCTTGCGGATCAGCAGATGCTGGCTGCCGCGCGCCGCCACCTGCGGGCTGTGGGTAACGACCAGCAATTGCGCGCGCTTCGCGAGTCGGTGAAGCCGCTCGCCGATCGCGCTCGCGACCGCCCCGCCGACACCGCGGTCGATCTCGTCGAAGATCATCGTCGTCGCCCCGCCGCGCTCGGCGAGCGCGACCTTGAGCGCCAGGATGAAGCGCGACAATTCGCCGCCGCTGGCGATGCGGGTAAGCGGCGCGAGCGGAGCACCGGGATTGGTCGCGATCTCGAACTCGACCCGGTCGCGGCCCTTCGGCCCCCAGGATGCTTCGTCGAGC
>JAQGLH010000064.1 GCA_028293005.1 Alphaproteobacteria bacterium | reverse complement strand
GTGTAGATCAGGCAGGCGACGTCGTCGCGCGTCAGCCGCGCGGCTGAAGCGGCGCAGGCGGCGACGTCGGGGCGCCCCGGGGCGGACGCGGCGATCAGTTCGTCCCAGCGATGGACCTCGAGCGTCTCGCCCTGCGGCGAGCGCACCGGCTCGATCGCGACGACGTGCCGGCACGATGCGCGCACAGCCGCGGGCAGCAGGACATCGGCGAGTTTCCGGGTCGAGACGATCACCGCGGCAGCGCCGCTGTCGTCGAGGATATGCTGGTGATCGCGCTCGGTGTTGGTCGTGTAGGCGGGGACGGTGATGCAGCCCGCCGCCATGATCGCGAGGTCGGCGATGCACCATTCGGGCCGGTTTTCGGAGACGAGCGCCACCCGGTCGCCGCGCGCGAGGCCGAGCCGCCCGAGCGCGGCGGCGAGCGCCGCGACCTGTTCGGCCGTCTCGCGCCAGCTCAGCGGCTGCCAGCCGCTACCATTCTTGGCTCCGCGTTTGGTCCAGAGGAACGGCGCGTCGCCGCGCTCGGCGGCGCGCGCGAAGAACATGCTGACGAGGTTGGCGAAAGGCTCGAGCGACTGCCGCTGCCGCACGTCTATTCGCTCAGCGCGACGCCGTCGCTGCGCGGATCCGCAGCGCCGCGCCAGCCGGCGGGAGTCCGCTCGGCGGCGTTGACCTTGGACGTCAGCGCGGCGGCGGTCACCACGCCGTCGACCTTGGCGAGCGCCGGCACCATCTGCGCAAGGAACGTCCCGTCTTCGACCAAGGTCGAAGTCCCGCTGAAATAAAGGTTGGGTAGCGCGATCGCCTGCTGCGCGGGCAGGCCGAAATCCATGAAAGCGATCAAGGTCTTGGCGACATGCATGATGATCCTCCGGCCGCCCGCCGATCCGAGCGCGAAGATCGGCTTGCCGGTCTCGTCGTAGACGATTGTCGGGCTCATCGACGACAAGGGCCTCTTGCCGGCCTGGACGCGGTTGGCGACCGGGGCACCTTCCTTTTCAGGCGCGAAGGTGAAATCGGTCAGCTCGTTGTTGAGCACGAAGCCGCCGGCGATAAGCTGGCTGCCGAACGGGCCTTCGACGGTCGAGGTCATGCTGGCGACATCGCCGTCGCGATCAACCGCGACGAAATGGGTGGTGGATGGCACCTCGCCCGACACCGCGGCGGTGCGCGCGGGCGCTCCCGGTGGGGTTCCGGCCTGGTATGTGCCGAGCGGGCGATCGGGCGAGATCAATGCCGAGCGCGCGCGCAGATAGGCGGGATCGAGCAACCCCGCGGCCGGCACGGCGATGAAATCACGGTCCCCCAGCCATTTGTCGCGATCGGCGTAGGCGAGCTTCATCGCTTCGGCGATCACATGCCAGCTCCTTGGATCGCGCGGCCCCATCGCCTTGAGGTCGAAACGTTCGATCATGCCCAGCATCTGCAGCACGGTCGTCGCGCCCGACGAGGGCGGGCCCATCCCGCAGACCTTGAAGCGCCGATACTGGCTGCAGATCGGAGGCCGGTCCTTGGCCTGATAAGCAGCGAGGTCGGCGAGCGTGAGCTGCGCCGGGTTGTGCCTGGCGCGGGCGACCGCGCTTGAAATCTCGCGAGCGATCGCGCCCGTATAGAAAGCGTCGGGCCCGCGCCTGGCGATCGTGCGCAACGTCTTCGCGAGTGCCGGATTGCGCATATGGTCGCCGGGCCGCAGCGGCGTCCCGTCCTTGCGCGAATAGAGGCGGCGGATTTCCGGAAAGTCGACCCACAAGGCGCTGACGCCGGCGATGCTCTCGGCAAGCCGGTCGCTGACCGTAAAGCCCTTGTCGGCAAGCCGGATCGCGGGATCGAACAGCCGCCGCCAGGGGAGCTTGCCCCAGCGCCGGTGCGCGGCCGCCATCAGCCGGACGTTGCCGGGCACACCGACCGACAGGCCGCCGGGGAACGCCTCGCTGAACGCCATCGGCTTGCCCTCGGCGGTGAGGAAGCGGGTCGAGCGGGCGCCGGCCGGCGCGGTCTCGCGGCCGTCGAGCGTCGTCATCGCGCCGTTCCTGCCGTCGTGGTGGACGAGGAAGCCGCCGCCGCCGATGCCCGACGATTGCGGCTCGACCACGGTCAGCGCGAGCATCATCGCCATCGCCGCGTCGCTGGCGCTGCCGCCGGCGCGCAAGATCTCGCGGCCGGCTTCCGCAGCCCGCGGCTCGGCGGCCGATACGACCCCTTGGGCGGAGACGCTGACGGGGGCGAGGAACAAAGCGAAGAACAGAAACAGACGCGTGATCATGGCGCCGACGCCTATCCGATCGCACGATATGATGCCAGTGTTCAGCCTCGGCGGCCGGGGGGCGGCCGTCCCCTCCGGTCGGCGCCGAACCCGTCGAAGCCAATTCCTTTTTTCCGCTTCGGATCGAGCACGATGATCTGCAACCAAGCGCAGGCCTTCGACAGGCTCAGGCCCACGGGTGCGGGGGGTGCAGGGTTGCGGGCTGCGGGCTCCGGCGCCCTTGCTCACCCGGTTCCGACCGCCTCGGCAATGTTGGTGAAGCCGTCGGCGGCGAGATAGTCCTGCAGCTCGGTGAGGATCGTCCGCACCAGCCCGGGCCCGTGGTAGATCAGCGCGGTGTAGAGCTGGACCAGGCTCGCCCCGGCGCGGATCCGGTCATAGGCGTCGGGACCGCTTTCGATGCCGCCGGCGGCGATCAGCGCGATTTTCCCCCCCGTCGCCCCACGAAAGTCGCGCAGCCGCTGCAGCGCCAGCGGCTTCAGCGGCGCGCCCGATAGCCCGCCGGCCTCGCCGCGGCTGGACGCCTCGAGCGGGGGACGGCTGATCGTCGTGTTCGAGACGATCAGCGCGTCGAGCCGGTGATCGAGTGCCGCCCTGGCGATCGCATCCACGTCGCTGCGCTCGAGGTCGGGCGCCACCTTGAGGAACAAAGGGGGCTTGGATCCGCTCTCCGCGCGCGCCGCCACGACCGCGGCAAGCAGATCGTTGAGCGCGGCTTCGTCCTGCAGCGCGCGCAGCCCCGGCGTGTTCGGCGAGGAGATGTTGATCGTCAGATAATCGGCGACATCGGCCATCCGGCGGACGCCGGCGGCATAATCGGCGATGCGGTCGGCGCTGTCCTTGTTGGCGCCGATATTGACCCCGACTATTCCCGCCTTTGGGCCCAATCGCCCACGCCGCCTGGCCAGTCGCCGCCTTGCATCCTCCTGGCCGCGATTGTTGAAGCCGAGGCGATTGATCACCGCGCGATCCTCGACGAGGCGGAACAGCCGCGGGCGCGGATTGCCCGCCTGCGGCAGCGGAGTCAGCGTCCCGACCTCGGCAGATCCGAAACCAAGCCCCAGGATCTGACCGAACACCTCGGCATTCTTGTCGAAGCCGGCGGCGAGGCCCACTGGATTGGGGAAGTCGAGCCCGGCGACCCGCGTCGCGAGCGACACAACCCTGGACGGGGCCGCCGAGGGGCGCCGCTTGAGCGCTGCGATCGTGAGCCCATGCGCGCGCTCCGCATCGAGCGCGAACAGCAAGGGACGGAAGAGGGGGTAAAGCGCCATGGCTTGCGCTTATGGCAGTGGTCCCGGAGCGGGTCAAAAACCGGGGCGGCGGCTTGATTTCCGCGCTCTCGCGCGCCACATGGCAATCGGAACGAATCAGTCCGATTGGAAACATGAGACTAACGAGCCTTGCCGATTACGCCGTCGTGATGATGGCTGCCGCGGCCCGCCACGGCGGGGATGCGCGGCTGTCGGCGAACCTGCTCGCCGGTGAAACCGGTGTGCCGCTGCCGACCGCGCAGAAACTGATGGGGCGGCTCGCGTCGGCGGGTCTGCTCAGCTCGGCGCGCGGAACCGGGGGCGGTTTCCGCCTCGCGCGCGAGGCGCAGGGCATCAGCCTTGCCGACATCATCGAAGCGGTCGAAGGGCCGATCGCGATGACGACCTGCGTCGATCATGCTCGGAACGATTGCGTTCTCGACGGACGGTGCCAAGTGAAGCCGCACATCAATGCGGTCAACGGCGCGCTGCGGGGCGCGCTCCAGGGGGTCAGCCTCGCCCATCTTGCGGAAGGTGAAGTGAAGTGAGTGACGTGAACGACCAGGCTCCGGTGAGGAACCAGGACGCGCAGGACGCGGTCGACCGCGCTTCGTCCTACGAATGGGGCTTCAGCTCGGACATCGAGCAGGAATTCGCGCCAAAGGGGCTGAACGAAGAGACGGTCCGCTTCATCTCCGCCAAGAAGAACGAGCCACAGTGGATGCTCGACTGGCGGCTGAAGGCGTTTCGGCAATGGCAGCAGATGAAGGCGCCCGATTGGGCCAAGCTCAACGTGCCGCCGATCGATTATCAGGACGCTTATTATTACGCCGAGCCCAAGGTGAAGCCCGAGCTCAAGTCATTGGACGAGCTCGATCCGGAGATCCGCCGCACCTACGAGAAGCTCGGCATTCCGATCGAGGAGCAGAAGGTTCTCGCCGGCGTCGAGGGCGCGCGCAAGGTCGCGGTCGATGCGGTGTTCGACAGCGTCTCGGTCGCGACCACCTTCCGCGAGGAATTGAAGCGCGCCGGGGTGATCTTCCTCTCGATCTCCGAGGCGGTGCGCGAATATCCCGAGCTGGTGAAGAAATGGATCGGCAAGGTCGTGCCGATTCACGACAATTATTTTGCGACTCTCAACAGCGCGGTCTTCTCGGACGGCACCTTCGTCTACATCCCCGAGGGCGTGCGCTGCCCGATGGAGCTTTCGACCTATTTTCGCATCAACGCGGCCAACACCGGCCAGTTCGAGCGGACGTTGATCGTCGCCGACAAGGGCTCCTACGTCTCCTATCTCGAAGGCTGCACCGCGCCGATGCGCGACGAAAACCAGCTCCACGCGGCGGTGGTCGAGCTGGTCGCCCTCGACGATGCCGAGATCAAATATTCGACGGTTCAGAATTGGTATCCGGGCGATGCCGAGGGCAAGGGCGGGATCTACAATTTCGTCACCAAGCGCGCGCTCTGCCAGGGCAGGAATTCGAAGGTGAGCTGGACGCAGGTCGAGACCGGATCGGCGGTGACCTGGAAATATCCGAGCTGCGTGCTCGCCGGCGAGAACAGCGTCGGCGAATACTATTCGCGCGCGGTCACCAACACCCGCGAGCAGGCCGATACCGGCACCAAGATGATCCATCTCGTCA
>JAQGLH010000042.1 GCA_028293005.1 Alphaproteobacteria bacterium | reverse complement strand
TTGGTCATAAAGAGCACCGTTCGCTGTCGGAAATCACGGGTGAGTATAACGCGCCAGGCGGGCCTGTGCACCAGATGCTTCCCTCCTCGCTCGTGGCAGGGGAGAAGGAACCGGATCAGCGCAACTTGTCGAGCGGGCCACGCGTCGGCGGGTAATTTTCGCCGGGTCCGCCCCATCCGAAGGCGGGCCTTTGCGGAGGATCATTGTCGGCCATCGGCGTGCCGTCCCTTGGCGGCTGGTCGGGATCGCTGCCGTCATCGATCGTCGGGCCGCCGATGCCAGGCTCATGCCGCACATGGTCAGGCGACGGTGCTCGTGTCTCGCCCGCCGGCCGATCCGGGTCGCGACCATAAAGCGGTTCTCCGCGGACTTCGCGCTCGGGGTCCTCTGGAGCCCGCGCCGGCAGGATGTCGCGCCGCGACCGCTTGCCTTCGCCGCTCAAGGCGCCAAGTCCGTCGGTACCGCCACGCTCGGCTGTGTCGGTGATTTCGAATGGTTCCCAATCCGGTGGCCGGGGATCGGGTGGCCGGGAGCCCGCTTCGCGATCCGCTGCCATGAATCCTCTCCGATCTGCCCCGCGAGAAGGAAACGGACGGTTGGAGGTGCTGTTCCTGCATCGATAGACGTTTCTTCGCCTCGCTTGCGGGACCGCGAGTGAGGCCGGGGTACGGCAGCGCGAGGGCGGGGCAGACCTGCGCGGAGGCTCAACCCCTGCCCCTCCGGCGGGCGGGAGGGAAGAGAGCCAGGCTGACGGGAGGATCAGGCGGTTGGCGCCCACCCCAGCCCGAGCGCCTTGTGGACGGCGATGAAATCGGCGGTGAGCGCGGCGCTGGCGGCGGCGAGGCTGGAGCGGGCGACGACTTGCTGGCGCTCCGCTTCGAGCGCGTCGATCCTGCTCGCAGTACCTTGCGCGAAGCGCTGCTCGGTCAGCGCCGCGGCGCGTCCGGCGGCGGCGAGCTGGCGCGCGGCGCTGGCGACGCTGTCGCGGCGGTGCGCGAAACGCGACAGCGAATCCTCGGCGTCCTGCAGCGCCGCGAGCACCGTCTGGCGGTAAGTGGCCTCGGCCTCGTCTCGCGCGGCTTCGGCTTGCCTGACGCGCGCCGTACCGCGGCCGAAATCGAGGAAGCTCCAGGTCAACCTCGGGATCGAGAGCGCGCTGAGGCTGCCGAGATCGACCAGGTCGGCGGGCGAGCTGCCGCCGAGCCCGAGGATGCCCATGAAACTGATGCGCGGGAAGCGCGCCGCCTCGGCGACGCCGATGCGCGCGGTTCGCGCCGCGAGCTGGCGCTCGGCTGCGCGGACGTCGGGCCGCCGCTGGAGCAAGGCCGCGGGATCGCCGACAGCAAGGCGCGCCGGCGGAAGCGGCACCGGGGCAGGGGCGGCAAGCGCGGTATCAAGTGCACCCGGCGCGGCCCCGGTGAGGACCGCAAGCGCGTCGAGAGCGGCGTCAATCTCGGCCTCGATCGGCACCGCCTGCGCCTCGCTGGTCTCGAGCAAAGTGCCGACCCGCTCGAGCTCGAGCTGCGACGCGGTTCCGGCCGCGACGCGCTGGCGGGTGAGCTCCAGCATGCGGCGCTGCAGCCCCGCCGCCTCGCGGGTGAGCGCCAGCCTTTGCTGGCGGTCGCGCAACGCGACATAATCTTGCGCGACCTCGGCGGTGAGCCGGACCTGCGCGTCGGCGACATCGGCTTCGGCGGCGCCGAGGCCGGCGCGCGACGCCTCGGCGGTGCGGCGCTGGCCGCCGAACAAATCGGGCTCCCAGCTCGCGTCGAGGCCGACATTGTAGAAGCTCAGCGCGCTGCTCGAGCTTGCCGACCCGAGGCCGGGCAGGCGCGCCTGGACTATTGTGCCCTGCGCTCCGACCGACGGCAGCTGGTTCGCGCGATCGAGCCGGAGCTGCGCGCGCGCCTGGCGCAGCCGCGCCTCGGCCGCGGCGATTCCTGGATTGCCGGCGAGCGCGCGCTGCTGGAGCGAATCGAGCAATGGATCGCCAAGCACGCTCCACCATCGTGCCGCGGCTGGAGCGGCCGGATTGGCGGCATCCGGCGTGCGGACGAAGGCGGCGGGGGGCGCGGCCGTCCCCGAAAGCGGCGGCGGACCCGCGTAATTCGGCCCGAGCGTGCAGGCGCCGAGCAGCGCGACCAGCGGCAGCGCGCGGAGGGGAGCGAGGGATTTGGGCATCGGGGACCTCAATGGACGGCAAGCGGCGGCGCGCGCTTGGGCAGAGGGCGCAGGAACAGGACGAGCGGCGTCACCGCAAGGATGCCGAGCGAAAGCAGAAAGAACATGTCGTTGAATGTCATCACCAGCGCCTGCTGCCGGATCATCCCGCCGATCATCCTCAGCGCGGCCTCGGGGCTGCCGAGCATCAGGCCCGTGCCGTGGATGAAATCCTGCACGTTGACGGAATTGGCCGAGAGCGATTCCTCGAGCCGGCGCTGGTGGAAATAATCGCGCTGCTCCTGGATCGTGGCGAGCAAGGCGAGACCGATCGAACCGCCCACGTTGCGCGCGGCGCTGAACAGGCCGGCCGCGTCGCCGGCATAGACGACCGGCACCGAACGGATCGCCGCCTGATTGAGGAACAGCATCGCCAGGATCTGGCCGACGCCGCGCATCACTTGGCCCTCGGTGAAGTCGCCGCCCGACGAGGCCGCGGTCAGGCTGCTGTCGACCCAGCAGCTCCCGGCCATGATCAGCATGCCGGCGGCGACCGCGATGCGGATGTCGACATATTTCATCAGGAAGGGCGTGAACGGCATGATCATCAGACTCGGGATTCCCGCGAGCAGGACGACGTGGCCGGACTGGAGCGCATTGTAATCCGCGATCGCGGCGAGGAACTGCGGGATCACGTAAGAGACGCCGTAGAGCACCATGCCGAGCACGGTGCCCATCACCACGACGCTGCCGAACTGGCGGTCGACCAGCAGCTTGAGGCGGATCACCGGCCGGCTGGCGAGGATCTGCCCGGCGAACAGCAACATGAAACCGAACAACGCCAGCAAGCTGAGCTGGATGATCAGCGACGATTCGAACCATTGCTCGCGCTGGCCCTCCTCGAGCACCACCGTTAGCCCGCCGAGTCCGAGGATCAGCCCGGCGATGCCGAGCCAGTCGGCGTTGCGCAGATCGCGTAGGTGCGCCTTCTGGTGGGGAAGCCCGAGCAGAAGCAGCACGATCAGCACCGCGCTGACCGGCACGTTGATAAAGAAGGCGTAATGCCAGCTGAAATTCTCGGTCAGCCAGCCGCCGACCAGCGGCCCGAGCACCGGCCCGAGGATCGCGGTCACGCCGAACAAGGCGGTGCCGATCGGCTGCTGATGCGGCGGCAGCCGCGTCGCGATGATCGTCATCGCGGTCGGGATCAGCGCGCCGCCGGTGAAACCCTGGCCGACTCGGCCGATGATCATCATCGTCAGGTTGGTCGAGACGCCGCACATCACCGAGAAAGCCGTGAACAGGATGGTCGTGGCGAGCAGGAAGGAGCGCAGCCCGAACACGCGCTCGAGCCACGCCGCCATCGGAATGATCACGATCTCGGCGACGAGGAACGAGGTGGCGATCCAGGTGCCTTCGGTGCCGCTCGCGCCGATCTCGCCCTGGATGGTCGGCAGTGAGCTGTTGACGATCGAGATATCGAGCGTCGCGAGCAGCGCGCCGAGGCTGCCGGCGGCGACCGCGAGCCAGGCGGAGAGGTCTGCGTTGGCGGATCCCGGCGCCGGCGCGGGTGCTTCCCGACCGGCAGCGGCCGAAGTTCCGGCCGAAGCTGGATCTGCCGGCGGGGCGGTGCTGCTCATCCGGCGGTGCCGGCGCGGTGTGGCCGCGCCGCCTCCTCGCGCTCGATCGCTTCGCGTTCATGGCGCGCCGAGCGCGTGTCGACGCTGACCTCGACCGACATTCCGGGGACGAGCAGGCTGCGCGTGCGCGGCCCCGCGTCGATGCTGATACGCACCGGAACGCGCTGCACGATCTTGGTGAAGTTGCCGGTCGC
>JAQGLH010000041.1 GCA_028293005.1 Alphaproteobacteria bacterium | reverse complement strand
CGGTGATGAGCGGCCTCAGGGTCGACGACCGCGAGCTGCTGTTGACCACAGTGATCGATGCCCGGCCCGACGCGCGCGAGCCATCGCCTGAAGATTCGATCTGGCCGCTGGTCAGCGCGATCGCAGTGACGATCTTGTTCATCGGATCGATCTTCACGCCCTGGGCATTGGTCTATGCGACGCCGTTCGCGGCGGCGGCGCTGATCGCCTGGTTCTGGCCCCGCAAGCTCGAGCCGGACCCGGAGCCGGTGATATGATCGCGCGCCCTATCCGGTTCGTCGGCGATCTGGCCGAGCTTCCGACCCACGTCTACAGCCATCGCAGCCTGACCTGGTGGGGCGTGGTGGCGTTCATGCTGATCGAGGGCTCCGGCTTCGCGCTGGCGATCGCCGCTTATTTCTTCTTGATGAGCAACCAGCACAGCTGGCCTCCGGAAGGGATAGCGCCGCCCGACCTGCTGCCGGGCACGCTGTTCACGATCGTGCTGCTGCTCAGTGTGATCCCCAATATCTGGCTCCAAAAGGCGGCAAGGGCCGAACAGCTCGACAAGGTGCGGATCGGCCTGTTGATTCTGACCGGCTTCGGCATAGTCCTGCTCGTCATTCGCGCCTTCGAGTTCGGGGCGCTCAACGTCCACTGGACGACCAACGCTTATGGTTCGATCCAATGGGCGCTGCTGCTCCTCCATCTCACCCACGTCGGCACCGACTGGATCGACACCAGCGTGCTGACCGCTTTGATGTTCACCAAGCAAGGGCGGACCGGCCGGCGCTTCGTCGACGTCACCGAGAATGCGCTCTACTGGCATTTCGTCGTGCTGACCTGGCTGCCGCTCTACCTCATGATCTACTGGCTGCCGCGATGGCTGTAGCGCGGATCAAGGAACGCGAATGGCGGCGGCGACGCCTCCTTCCCTGGGCGGGGTTCGTGCTCGGCGGCCTCGCCTGGGCGGTCTCGCACCAATGGGGCAGCGATCTCGTCCAGGACGACTGCCGCTGGGGCCGGCCGTGGGTGATCGGCCTGATCGGACTCGGCGCGTTGCTAGTCGCGCTGGGCAGCGCCGGGATTTCGCTGACAGCGTGGCGCAGCTCGTCCGCCGACCAGAGCGCACCCGAGGAAGGCGCCATCCGCTTCATCGCGGTGGTGAGCGGGCTCTCCGCGTTGCTGTTCGCGCTTGCGATCATCGCGCAGACGCTGAGCGCATTCATCATTCCGCTGTGCCACGCATGAAGCGGGGCGCCGGTCTCGCGCTGCTTGTCTTGCCGGCCGCCGCGCTCGCGCATTCCGGACCGCATCCCGGGGAAGCGCTCGGCTGGACGCTCGACCCGTGGGTGACCGCGCCGCTCGCGCTGGGACTGGCCGTCTATGCCGTCGGATTCATCCGCCTGCGCGCGCGCTCGTCGGGAGGGAAGACGCTTCTTCAGCGCGACGGATTGAGATTCCTCCTCGGCTGGCTCGTGCTTGCCGGCGCGCTGGTCACTCCGCTGCACGAGGCGGGCGAGCGGTCGTTCACGATGCACATGATCGAGCATGAGCTGATCATGCTGGTCGCCACCTTGCTGATCGCGCTTTCGCGCCCGCTCGCGACGATGCTGTGGGCGTTCCCGGTGGGGGCGCGCCAGCAGCTCGCTTCGGCGAGCCGCAGCGCAATCGTGACTCAGCCGTGGCGGCTGCTCGGCAATCCCTTCGCCGCGACCGCGCTTCAGGCGATTGCGCTGTGGGCCTGGCACATGCCGGCGCTGTTCGACCGCGCGCTCGACCACAGGTCGTGGCACGTCGCGCAGCATCTTTGCTTCGTCGCGACATCGCTGCTTTTCTGGTGGGCGATGGCACAGCCGCGGCTCGGCAAGCAGGGCTATGGCGTGTCGGCGCTTTGCCTTTTCGCCACGTCGCTGATCGGCGGGGCGCTCGGCGCGTTGATGGCCTTGTCGTCGAGCCCCTGGTACGCCGGTTATGCGGCGATGGGCATGACTCCGATCGGGCTCGATCCAGTGGAGGACCAGCAGCTTGCTGGGCTGATCATGTGGCTGCCCGGCGGCATGGTCCATCTCGCCGCCGCGTTGCTGTGCTTGCATCGTTGGCTGGAGACTGCGGGAGGCGGCCATGTCGTGGCAGCGCGATAGGGGGCTGATCATCACCCTCGGCGCGATCCTGGCGATCGGCGCGGGGACCGCCGCGGCGGTCACGCTCGAATATCGCCAGGAGCAAAATCAGCTCGTGCAGCGCGCAGAGGCGCTGACCGGCGGCAATGCCGCGCGCGGCCAAAGTGCGTTCGAGGCCTATGGCTGCGGCGCGTGCCATGCGGTGCGCGGCGTCCCGCAGGCGACCGGCAAGGTCGGCCCGCCGCTCGACGGCATTGGCGACCGCGCGATCATTGCCGGGCGGTTGGCGAACAATCCGGACAATCTGATGCGCTGGATCCGCGATCCGCGCGGAGTCGACCGGCAGACCGCGATGCCGCCGGTCGGCCTGACCCGGGCCCAGGCACGCGACATCAGCGCCTTTCTCTACACGTTGAGCTGATGCGCCGGTCGCCCTTCCTGATCGCGCTGCTGCTTGCGGCCAGCCCGCTGAAGGCGGAGACGCTCTATATTTCCGACGAGCAGGCAGACGTCGTCCATATCGTCGATCCGTCGACGATGGAGGTCGTCGGCAAGATCCCGCTCGGCAGGCGGCCGCGCGGCATCGCGCTCAGCGCCGACGGGAAAATCCTCTATGTCGCGGTGAGCAACGACAATCGCATCGACGCGGTCGACCTCAAGACGCGCACGGTGGCGGCGCACATCCCTTCGGGGCCCGATCCGGAAACGTTCGCGCTCCACCCGGACGGACGGCGGCTGTTCGTCGCCAACGAGGACGACAATCTCGCCTCGTTCGTCGACATTGCAGCTCGCAAGATCACCGGCGAGGTGGCGATCGGCACCGAGCCCGAGGGAAGCGCGGTGAGCCCCGACGGCAGCCTCGTCGTCGTCACCTCCGAATCGAGCAGCATGGTCCATTTCATCGACGCCGCGAACGGCGCCTTGCTCGACAATCTGCTGGTCGACACCCGGCCGCGCTACGCCCGTTTCACTCCCGACGGCAAAAGATTGTGGGTGTCGTCCGAGGCACGCGGGACGGTGTCGGTCATCGACGTCGCGACGCGCAAGATCGTCGGGCGGATCGATTTCGAGGCGATGAACCTGCCCGCCGAGATCATCCAGCCGGTCGGCATCGCGATCACGCGCGACGGCAGCCGCGCGTTCGTCGCGCTCGGCCGCGGCAACATGGTCGCCGAGATCGATCCGAAGAGCCTTGCGCTCGTCCGCACATTTCCGGTCGGGCAACGGGCGTGGAACCTCGCGCTCTCGCCCGACGAGAAGCGCCTCTACACCGCCAATGGCCTCAGCGGGGACATGTCGGTGATCGACCTCGTCGCGAACAAGACCAAGGGCAATATCAGCCTGGGAGGAAAGCCATGGGGCATCGTCGCGGCGCCATGATCGCGCGCCTGCTGTTTCTGCTCGGGCTGATCGCCGCCGAGCCTGCGAGCGCGCGCGAGCTTCGCGTCTGCTCCGATCCGAACAATTTGCCGTTCTCGAACGAGCGCCGCGAGGGTTTCGAGAATCGCATTATCGAGCTGATCGCCAAGGATCTGGGCGCGAGCGTCGATTATGATTGGCGCGCGCAAAGGCGCGGCGTCATCCGCGAAGCGCTCAACACCGGCGAGTGCGATATCATTCCGGGCATCGCTTCGGGCCTCGAGATGCTCCTGACGACACGGCCTTATTACCGATCGAGCTATGTCTTCGTGACACGCGCGAGCGACAGGCTCGACATAAAGTCGTTCGACGATCCGCGCCTCCCGGCGTTGCGCATCGGCGTGCAGATGATCGGCGACGACGGCTCGAACACGCCGCCGGCCCACTCGCTCGCCCGGCGCGGCATGATCGACAATATCCGCGGCTATTCGATCCTGGGCGATTACAGCCAGCCCAATCCGCCCGCGCGGATCGTCGATGCCGTCGCGCGGGGCGAGGTCGACGTCGCTTTGATATGGGGACCGCTCGCCGGCTATTTCGCGCCGCGCGAGCCGGTGCCGCTCGTGCTGGCACCGATCACGCCGTGGCTCGACGGACCGCAATGGCCGATGGTGTTCGACATCTCGATGGGGGTCCGCAAAGGTGACCGCGCGCTCCGCGCAGAGCTCGATCAGGCGCTCGCCCGCAACCGCGAGCCGATCAGCCGGATCCTGGCCGATTACGGAGTGCCGGTGGTGACCGGCGATTGAGTCAAATTCCAATCGACACTTCATGGCCGGGAAGCCCCGGCACCTCCGCCTGGAAGGCGAACAATCCGCCCGCGAGCGGCTGCTCGGCAAGCGCGCGCTCGTCCAAGCCCTGGCGAGCGGTGGTGACGTAAGCGGTGGCGAAATCCGCGGCGCCGAACGCAAGCTTGGTGACGTTGGCGACGGGGAACTCGACCTCGGCCGAGATGGTGCCGTCGGGGGCATAGCGGCGCGCGCGCCATCCGCCCCAGAGCCCTATCCAGATATGGCCTTCGCAATCGACGGTCGGGCCGTCGGGATAGCCATCGGCCTCATCGACCGTCGCGAAGCGCCGGCGGTTGGAGAGCAGCCCGTTTGGGGCGACGTCGAAGCGGTCGATCGCGCGTGCCAGCGAATCGACATGATAGAGGATCGAGCCGTGCGGACTGAGCGCAGGCCCATTGGTGATCGGGCACTCGCCACCCATGCGGATCGCATGCCCGTCGGGCTCGAGGCGGTAGAAGGCGCCGCTGTCGACACTCTCGCCGTCGTCCATCGACCCGAACCAGAGGCTGCCGTCGGGGGCGACCGTCGCGTCGTTGAGCCGGTTGCCGGGGCGATCGGGCTCGGGCGCCGTCAGGAACTCGAACGTGCCGCTCGCCGGGTCGAAGCGATGCAGGCCGGTCTGCAGCCCGACGACGAGACCGCCGTCGCGCGCCGGATGGACGAAGCCGGGCTGCGACGGCGCATCCCAGCTTCGCTTGTCTTCGGTCACCGGATCGAAGCGATGGATTTTTCGCCGCTTGATGTCGGTGAACCACAAGGCGGCATCGCGCGCGACCCAGGCCGGCCCTTCACCGAGGAGCGCCGCGAGCGGCCAGACACAGACGGGAGCGCTCATCCCGCGCGCCCTTCATCTCGAAGCTTGTCGCGAAGCGCGGCAGCGGCGCCGAGCAATCCGCTCGCCGGCTGCAGCACGATCGCCGTCGGAATCGCGGCGAGGCGTTGCGCGTAGCGGCCCTTCGCCTCGAACCGGCGTCGGAATTCCCCGTTGGCGAGCGGATCGGACAGCGCGTTGATCATCGATCCCGCAAGATAGACGCCATTCCAGGCGCCATGAAGCAGCGCGACGTCGCCGGCAAAGCTGCCAAGGATCGCGCAGAACAGGTCGACCGCGCGCTTTGCCGCCGCATCGCCCGCGGCGGCAAGGCGGATGACCTCCTCGGGCACGACGTTTTCGCCGTCGCCGCCGAGAAGGTCATGAAGGAGGGTCAGGCCCGATCCGGACAATAGCCTTTCATAGGACAGGCGGCCAAAGCGCGCGCGCAGCCGCACAAGCAGCGCGTCTTCCTCCGCGTCGAGAGGCGCGAAGCCGATATGCCCGCCCTCGGTAGCGACGATTGTCAGCCGGCCGCGCGCGTCGCGTTGCAGCCCCCCGACGCCGAGGCCGGTCCCGGCACCGAGGACCGCAAAGCTCCCGATTGCACGAGGATCGGCCAAAGGTCCGCCGATGCCGAGCAAATCGTCCGGATCGAGCTCGGCCATCGCCCAGGCATTGGCGGCGAAATCGTTGAGCGCGTGCAGACGATCGAGGCCGAGGCTTCGGCGCGTCTCGGCGAGCGAGAAGCGCCAATGGCCGTTGACCATGCGGACGTCATCGCCGTCGACCGGCGCCGCCACCGCGAACATGGCCGCACGAGGCGCTTCCGCCGGCGAGGCGAGATCGAGGTAGGCGCGCACGGCGGCGGCCGGGTTCGGAAAATCCGCGAGCGGCCCATCGCGCTGGGCGACGAGCGGCCCCGGTCGGTCGAGCGGCGCCAAAGCGAAGCGCACATTGGTGCCGCCAATATCGGCGACCAGCCCATGTCCGCCACTTACCCGGTCCGACACCACTTCTCCCCCCCGCAAAACGGCTCGAGAGCCTTATCGGCGACGCCGGTGGCGAAGCAAAGACCCGATCAATCCTCCTTGGCCGGTGCGTTGGGGTTTTCGCCGGTCTTGCGCTCGCCGAGCTGGCCGGTACCATGATAGGCCATTTCGGTCTGTCCCCCGCTGGCCATGAAGCCGTCCTTCTTGGGCTTCTTGCCCTTGTGCGGGTTGGGATAGGCACCGCCGCCTGAATCGCCGCCGCCGCTGCGGCCGGTGTCGATGTCGTCGAGCACCTCGGGATTGCCCGACGCAATGTAGCCGACCCTTTCCTCGCCTTTCGATGCCTCGTTCTGGCCGCTGCCGTCCTTGTCCTGGTCCGCCATGTCACTCTCCTCGCAAGCTTTCGTCGCGAATTGAACGAGCCCGTCGCAAGGTGAGTTCCGCGCCGCAGGGGCGCTTGTTAATCCTTGTGTGCGAGACCGGCGTCTCACCGGGTTCATCGCGGCACAGCATGGAACAGACCATTCGGACAATCGTGCAATTGGTCGTCAATCCCACCGCCGGCACCTATCGCAGCGCGATCGTCGTTTCGCTTCGCGCGGCGTTCGAACGCGCCGGCGCGCAGGTGATCGTCTCCGAATGCGGACCCGGCCGCAGCTTGGCGATCAGCGCGGAGGCGGATCATGTCTGCTCGATCGGCGGCGACGGCACCGTCCGCCACGTCGCGCTGGCCACCGCCGGCTGCGAGCGTCCGGTCCCGCTGAGCATCTATCCGACCGGCACGATCAACCTGCTCCACCGCGAGGCGCGCTGCTCGCTGGTGCCTGACGATTATGCCGGGCGGGTGCTGCGCGGCGAGCAGCCGCGGCGCCAGTATGCGGTGAGCCTCAACGACACCTTGTTCCTCGCCTGCGCGAGCGTCGGGCCTGACAGCGCTGCGGTCGCTGCGCTTTCGCCGACGTTAAAGCGGCGGATCGGAAGGCTGGCTTATGCGGTCGCCTTCTGCCGCACTTTGCTGCACTGGCGGCGCGATGAGATCGAGCTCACAGCCGATGGGCGCGCGATCGCATGCGAGGCCTTTTACGTCGCCAAGGGGCGCTTTTTCGCAGGCCCGTGGAGCTTTGCTCCCGAGGCGCGGCTTCACACGCCCGAGCTTCATGTCGTCGCGCTGAGCAAGGTGACGCGGCTGCGCTACGCCCGCTTCCTCTGGGCGATGCTCGTCGGCGCGAGGATCGATCGGGTCCCCGGTGCCCTCTGCTTCACCTGCACCGCGCTGACCGCGCGTTCCGCACGGCCGCTTGCGGTGCAAGCCGACGGCGACATCGTCGCCGCGCTTCCCATCACCTTGAGCCTACGCGGCGATCCAATCCTGTTTCATTGACCCCACGTATCAGTCCCGTGGACGGCTCAGCCAGCGTTCGCGCTCCCAGGTTTCGATCAGCCGGTCAGCGCGTGCCTTGAGCGGCGGATAGGCGGCCAACTGGTCGTAGTCGAACGATCGGTCGATCTCGCTGAAGCGGACCTGCTCGTCCTGCAGCCGCAATGTCGTCCAGCGCTGGCCTTTTCCGGCGATGCCGATCCAGGCCGGGCGATCCAAGGTCCCGATATATTGCAGCACCGTTTTTGCGGCCGCCGCCTTTCTGCCGTCGCCAAGCAGGCGCAGGATCAAGGCGCGGTAGTCGGCGAGGCCGAGCGGCGCCGCACTCGCGACCCCAGGCATGCTCACCACCAGCGGAATGTGCGTCTGCTGGCGGTTGAGCATGTGGCCGTGGCCGAGGAAACCGTCGTCGAACAAGGATTCGCCATGATCGGCGGTGATGACGATCAGGCTGCTGTCATAAACGCCCAGCACCTTCAGGCGGGCGATCAATTGTCCGATTTGCGCATCCGCCTGCGCGACGGCGTTCCAATAGGTTCGCGCGACCCACGCCTTGTTGGCGAGGCTGATCTCGTCGCGCGGGATCGGAGCGCCCGGCAGGATCTGCTCCATCCCCGGATGAAAATATGGAAAATGCGCCGATTGAAGGTTGAAATAGAGGAACACCGGCCGCCGCCAGTCCTCGCGCTTGCCGAAGCTGCGGTCGAATTCGCGCAGCAGCAATTTGCCGTCGACCAGCAGCGAACCCTTGGCGGCAAAGCCGAACGCCCGCTCGGCCTTGAGCGTCTCGGCGTCGGCGAAGACATCGCTGGACGCGCGCATGCCAACCGCCTCCGAGACGTC
>JAQGLH010000023.1 GCA_028293005.1 Alphaproteobacteria bacterium | reverse complement strand
CGAAAGATCGGCCTTTGTCAGCACGATGACGGGGCGCACGCCCACCTCACGTGCAACGACCAGATAGCGTTCGATGCGGGCGACGTTGAAATCCTGATTGCACGATGTGACGACGAATAGGGTGTCGACGTTGGCAGCAATGAGCTGGAGCCTCCGGTCGTCGCCCGGGGCCGGCCGCTTGAACAGGCTCGTCCGGTCCAGAATGCGCACGAGTCTCCGGCTGTCCCGGTCGATCAGCAGCCAGTCGCCCACGGTGGGTCGATCTTCCGGGCCCCCGGGCACGGGAAGGCTGGACGAGATCGAGTCCTCGATCCCGTCGCCCAGGACCGTCACCATTCCCCGATGAACGGACATCACGCGGACAGGTTGGCACCTGCCATCCTCCTCCGCAGAGACTTGCTTGCTGAAAAACGGTTTCCAGCCGAGTTGGACGAGGTTTGAATTCGGTGTTTCCATGAGCTTCCAATGGAGCTTCTGACGAGAGCCGGACGCCTCCGCCTGCACTGCTCCTGCGCGGCACTCTTGATCAAGCTTTTGATGCCGTTGCCCCATCAACCGGTTGCGCTCACCAGCGCCCGCGTGCTCAGATCAACCATGGCTCGCAAACATTCCAAACATGGTCCCTACGAAGATCTGCAACCGAAGGACGAGGCACCGGCGACGGTGGTCCTCTGCTGGCTCTGCGGCCGGTCCACCGGCGAAACCATCATATGGCATCATCCCGTGCCCAAAAGCCGGGGCGGGACCGATGTCGTGCCCATGCACCCCATTTGTCAGCAGACGCTGATCGCCAACTTCAGCAATTCTGAGCTGCAACGCCATGGAATGGATGTGAATGCCTTGCTGGCCAACCCGAACGTGCGCAAATTTGTCGATTGGGTAGCGAAGAAGGACCCCGATTTCACCGCTACCACGGCCAAGAAGCAGCGCTGATCAGGCTGCGCCCTTCGCTGGCTTATCGCTGAAAAGTCCGTTCACAAGGCGGCCTGAACGTGTCTGCTTTTCGACGTCAGCACCAAGACCATGAATGGCTATTTGTGGCGCAAAGCTGACCCGTTCACGCACCGTTAGAGTGAGCAGTCATAACTTTTCGCGGCCATCGGGTTTGGCGGGTCGCGGGCCATACGGTGGTGGGGCCTGCTTTTCGGCCGCCGGAAACCAGCCGCGAATGACGTACATTGGTGCGAAACCGCCGGCGGGCTGCTAGCTCTCGACCTCTCTCGCTTCCCGCCAAAGCAGCGCGACAAGCTCGGCGGCTTCCATATTGCGGCTTAGCGGCGCTCCTTGCCCTGCCCATTGCGCTGCGAACCCGCCCTCGCCGGCGGCCTTGGCTGCGGCGTGCAATGCTTTTCCGGCATCGTAGGCAATGGGATAATCGGGTACCTGCACCGGCCCTTCTGGCTCCCAGCGGGTAAAGCGGTTTGCCAGGCAGCGCGCTGGCCGGCCTGAGATCGCCCAGGTGATGACTGTGTGTTCCGCGCTTGGACTCGCGAGTGCGGCTCGATATGCGTCGTCGGCGCTGCTTTCCGGACAGGCGATGAAGGCGGTACCAAGCTGCGCTGCGACGGCGCCGAGCATGAGCGCCGCTTTGATGCCGGCACCATCCATGAGGCCGCCAGCCGCAATGACAGGCAATACGGATTGCCTGACCGGCAGGCGGGTCAACGCCATCGTCCCGAGCCGGTCGTCGGGCGCCTCCGGATCGAACACGCCTCGGTGCCCGCCCGCTTCCCAGCCCTGCGCCACGACTATGTCGATGCCCGCGCGCTCGATCACCCGTGCCTCGCTTGGGCTGGTTGCGGACGCCAGCAGAAGACAACCAGCCTCCCTGAGCGCCGCGACCCGGTCCTCGCTGGGAACACCGAAGTGGAAGCTGATGACTGGCGGGGCAGCTTCGATCAGCATCGCCAGCATCTCGTCGTCGTCGGCGAAGCTTTTGTAGATCGTGCGCAGGGCCAAGGGTGGCTGTGCGCCATAGCTTTGAAACAGAGGTCGCAGCGCGTCCCGCCAGCCTTGCTCACGTGCCTTGTCGGCTCGGGGGGTCGCGTGGACGAACAGGTTCACGTTGAACGCACGATCCGTGCGGGCCTGGGTTGCCTCGATCATCGCGAGTGCGCCTGTCGCATCCGTGGCGCCCACGCTGATAGAGCCAAGACCGCCTGCGTTCGACACGGCCGCAGCAAGCGCTGGCGTCGAAACCCCGGCCATCGGCGCCTGCACGATCGGGATGCTCACTCCGAGCCGTTCCAGCAACGTCATGTGCAAGCAAATGCGCCTGCCCGCGAGCGCGCGCAACAGACTCGATCACGTCCACGCGCCGCCAGAATGAACGGTCATAACATTTCGCCGCTCAAACCCGCCGATATCGGAAATACCACACCTCATGCCCCTTGCGCCGCGCCTTTGCCTCGTAGCGGGTCTCGGGCCAGTCGGCGGGGCGGGTGAGGAAGTCGGCGGCGCTTTGCGCGAGCCATTCGAAGTCCCGGCGCTGGTTCATGATCATCATCGACCAGCGGCAATAGGTCGGATCATCCGTGCCGAGCCGGAACTCGCCGCCGGGCTTGAGCTTGGCGGCGACGAGATCGAGCGGGCCATGGTTGATCATCCGCCGCTTGGCGTGCCGCGCCTTGGGCCAGGGATCGGGGTGGAGCAGATAGACGCGCTCCAGCGCCGCATCGGGCAGGCGCTCGAGCACGTCGAGCGCATCGCCCATGTGCAGGCGGATGTTGGCGAGACCATCGGCGGCGATGTGCGTCAGCGCGCCGACGACGCCATTGAGGAACGGCTCGCAGCCGATGAAGCCGTGATCGGGCCGCGCCTTGGCCTGGCCGGCGAGATGCTCGCCGCTGCCGAAGCCGATCTCGAACTCGAGCGGGCGATCCTCGCCGTACAGGCCGGCCGCGCTCAGCGCGCCGCCGGGCACGCTCACCCTCGGCAGCAGATCCTCGAGCAGCGCCGCCTGCCCCTGGCGCAATTTATGCCCCGAGCGGCGGCCGTAAAGGCGGCGGATGGTGGTGGGATCCGACATCGCGCCGCTATACAGACAAGGGGGGTTCAGCCAAGCGCTGCGGGGACGTCACGCGCCCGATCCGCGGCACGATCGAGCGATCACAACGCGAAACCAGACGAAAGACAGCGGGCGCCCCCCCGGTGCTAAAGCGCGTGCTTGCCCCGGCGCTAGAGCGCCTGCTTGAGCGCGTCGACCAAGTCGGTTTTTTCCCAGGTGAAGCGATCGCCGTCGGGGGTCCGCCCGAAATGGCCATAGGCCGCGGTCGGGCGGTAGATCGGCTTGTTGAGGCCGAGGTGGGTACGGATGCCCTTGGGCGTCAGGCGCACCAGCCGCGGCAGCACTTCCTCGAGCCGCGCTGCGGTCACTCCGTTCATCTCGGTCTGGTGGAGGTCGACGTAGAGCGACAGCGGCTCGGCGACGCCGATCGCGTAGGACAGCTGGATCGTGCAGCGGCGCGCGAGGCCCGCAGCGACGATGTTCTTGGCGAGATAGCGGCTGACATAGGCGGCCGAGCGGTCGACCTTGGTCGGATCCTTGCCGCTGAACGCGCCGCCGCCGTGGGGGCTTGCGCCGCCATAGGTGTCGACGATGATCTTGCGCCCGGTCACTCCGGCGTCGCCGTCGGGCCCGCCGATCTCGAACAGACCGGTCGGGTTGACGAAAATATCCTCGTCGCCCGGCATCCAGCCTTGCGGAAGCACATCGGCGAACACGCCCTTCACATAGTCGCGCAGCTTGCCCTGGTCGGCGCCCGCGGCATGCTGCGTCGAGACGACCAGTTTCGCGGCGCGTACCGGCCGGCCATTCTCGAAGGCCAAGGTGATCTGGCTCTTGCTGTCCGGCTCCAGGAAGTCGGCCTCGCCCGAGTGGCGATCGGCGGCGAGCCGCTCGAGCACGCGGTGCGAATAATGGAGAGTCGCCGGCATCAGCTCGCTGGTCTCGTCGCAGGCGAAGCCGAACATGATGCCCTGGTCGCCCGCGCCCTCGTCCTTGTTGCCGCTCTCGTCGACACCTTGGGCAATGTCCGCGGACTGAGCGTGGAGGTGGTTGGCGAACGAGGCGTGCTGCCAGTGGAAGCCTTCCTGCTCGTAGCCGATCTTGCGCACCGTCTCGCGTGCGGCCGCCTCGATCTCGGCATCGTCATAGCCGCCCGCGCAGCGCACTTCGCCGGCGAGCACGATGCGATTGGTCGTCACCAGCGTCTCGCAAGCGACGCGCGCCTCCGGATCCTTGGCGATCAGCAAATCGACCACCGCGTCCGAAATCTGGTCCGCCACCTTGTCCGGATGCCCCTCAGAGACCGATTCGGACGTGAACATGTAGTTGCTGCGCATTGCTGACCTTCTGTTCGCTGGGAGAGCTCGGGGAGATGCGGATATAAAGATATCCTTATATGCCCGTCACTAGCTGTGTTTGCGGCGGACTGCAATCGCCGCGGCAGCGAGCAGCAGCGCGAACAGCAAGGGCAGTGCGTTGCCGAAGCGGGCGAACGGCGTCGGCGGCTTGGGCCCCGGAAGCTGCGCGTCGATCACGCCGGTCCGGCGCCACCCCATGCTCTGCAGCAGCCGCCCGTCGGCGTCGATCACCGCCGAGATTCCGGTCGGAGTCGAGCGCAGCACCGGCAGTCCCTCCTCGATCGCGCGCAGCCGCGCCTGGGCGAGATGCTGCGGTGGCCCCCAGCCGCCGAACCAAGCGTCGTTCGACGGGTTGAACAGGAAGGCCGGGCGCTTGCCGCGCTCGACCACCTCGCCCGAGAAGATGATCTCGTAGCAGAGCTGGAACCCGGCCTTGCCGACGAACGGAAGGTCGAGCGTCTGCGGCCCCGGCCCCGCATCGAAATCAACGTCGCCCGGCGCCAGCCGCGACAGGCCGATCGCCGACAGGATCGGGCGCATCGGCAGATATTCGCCATAAGGGACGAGATGCGCCTTGTCGTAGCGCGCGACGATGCCTTCCCGGCCGATCGCGAAGATGCTGTTGGTCGCGCTGGTCGCGTTGACGCCGTCGGCCGAGCGCAGGGTGATGCCGCCGGTGAGAAGGAGGTCGCGCGGACCCAGCAGCTTCGCGAGCGCCCGCTGGAGCTGAAGCGCCTGCGCGCGGTAGACAGGGTCGGCGCGGCCGTCCTGCAGCGGCAAGGTCACCGCCGCTTCCGGCCACAGCAGCAGGCGCGGCCGGTCGCCTGGGTAACCCGACAGCAAGGCGAGCCGCTGGAGGTGGCGCTCCGCGGAGCCCGACTGCCATTTGTCCTCCTGGCCGATGTTCGGCTGGACGATGCGCAGCGCGAGCGGCGTTGCCCGCGGCGGGCGGCCGGTCGCGAACGTCAGCATGGTCGCGCCGCCGATTGCGGCGAGCAGCAGCAGCGCCGCGCGCCGGTCACGCGCCACAAGCAGCGCCAGCGCGCCTGCGATCAGCACGGCGACCGCCGACAACCCATAGGTGCCGACCCATGCCGCGAGGCGCGAGACCGGCGTCGGCAGCAACGCGACGCCGATCGGGTTCCACGCGAAGCCCGTGAACAAGGTCGCACGCAGCCATTCGCTGACCGTCCAGGCGGCGGCAAAGATCAACACGAATTTGGGCGGGTCGCCGCGGCCGTGGCGCCACGCAAGGCCGGCGGCGATCGCCGGATAGACCGCGAGATAGAGCGAGAGCAGGACCACTGCGACCCAGCCGAGCCAGGCCGGCATGTTCGCCTGATAGGTGAACGAGGTGGCGATCCAGTTGAGCCCGAGCACGAAATGGCCGACGCCGAACCACCAGCCGCGCGCCAGCGCGCTGCGCAGGCTAGGCGCGCGCGCAACCAGCCCGAGCAGAACCGCGAGCCCGGCAAGCGTCACCGGCCACGCCCCAAGCGGCTCGAAGCCGCAAGCGCTGGCGAGACCGGCAAGCAGGCAAAGAAGGAGGGACCTCACGCCGCCGCTATGTGGAGGAACGGACCGATTTTCAATCTGGATCGGCTTCGGGTCGGTAGCGGAGCTTTTAAGCCGTCTCCCTCGAAGGGGCTGCGCAAGGGATGATGGTCACGGCCAAGCCGCCGCCACGGGAGGGAAGAGATTATTCCGCCGCCATGTCATCGATCAGCACGCGCTCGGCGGTCTCCGGCTCGTCGCGAGGCGCGGCGAACCAGGCGGCGGTGGCCTCGAGTCCCTCCTGCAGCGCGACGCGCGGTTCCCAGCCGAGCAGTTCCCTCGCGCGGCTGATGTCGGGACGGCGGCGGCGCGGATCGTCGGTCGGCAGCGGCAGGTGGACGATCGTCGAGTCGGCATTGGTGAGCGCCACCACGCGCGCGACGAGGTCGCTGACCGTCAACTCAACCGGATTGCCGAGATTGACCGGAGCGCCCGGCGACGGCTCGCTGTGCATCAGCCGCATCAGTCCGTCGATCAGATCGCTGACATAGCAGAAGCTGCGGGTCTGCGAGCCGTCGCCGTAGATCGTGATGTCGTCGCCGGCGAGCGCCTGGCAGATGACGTTCGACACCACCCGGCCGTCGTCGGGGCGCATCCGCGGGCCGTAAGTGTTGAAGATGCGCGCCACGCGCACGTCGGCCCGGCCGGTGCGCGCGAAATCGAACGCCAGTGTCTCGGCGGCCCGCTTGCCTTCGTCGTAGCAGGCGCGCGGGCCGGTGCAGTTCACCCAGCCGCGATAGCGCTCGGGCTGGGGGTGCACTTCCGGGTCGCCATAGACCTCACTGGTCGAGCTGAGCAGGAAGCGGGCGTCCATCTCCTCGGCGAAGCGCAGCAAGTTGCTCGTACCGACGACATTGGTGAGCATCGTATGCTCGGGATCCGCCTGATAGTGCGGTGGCGATGCCGCGCAGGCGAGATTGTAGACGTGGCTGAAGCGGGTCCCGTGGCGGCGCAGGCCGGCCGGAATGCCATCGATCACATCGCCCTCGACAAGATCGAAACGCGGTTCCTTGCCCAAATGGGCGAGGTTCGCGGCCCGGCCCGTCAGATAATTGTCGAGACAGACAACCGTCATGCCGTCGGCCAGCAAGGCATCGATCAGATGGGATCCGATGAACCCTGCGCCGCCTGCAACCAAGACAGTCTTTCGGCTTATATTTGTCACGAACATGCCCTCGCCAGATTCTTCTTCATCATGATCTTCTTCTACCCGGCTGCCATTGCAGTAACTCGACCATTTGTTTTTGGTTCATGCATGCAACGACCGAGATAACTCACATTAGGAACTTAGACTGGTCAGCGCCGGCCAGGGCGCCGCTTCGGCCGCTTCGAGCAAGTATGCTTCGAGCTCGGCGGCACGGTCGGAGGCCCTATGGCCGTTCATCACGCGCCGTCGCGCCTCCTTGCCGATCGCGGCGGCCATCGTTCGCGGCCAGCTTTCGAGGATCTTGGCGATCTGGCCGGAGCGCTCGGCGAGGATGATCTCGCGCCCAGGCACGAACAGGCTGTCGAGCCCTTCCCAGTGATCGGAAATGACCGGGACGCCGCAAGCCGCCGCTTCGAACAGCCGCACCGACGGAGACCAGCCCGCCGCGATCATGTCGGCGCGCGTGACGTTGAGCGTGAAGCGCGAACGCGCGTAGAAAGCGGGATGCTCGTCGGGCGGGAGATGCTCGATCCGCTCGACGTTGTCGGGCCAGTCGATGTCGGCCGGATATTGCGGCCCGGCGACAGCGAAGCGGCGGTCGGGCATTCGCCGCGCGGGCTCGATCAGCAATCGTTCGAGCGTCGGCTGGCGGTCCCTGCTGTAGGTGCCGAGATAGGAGAGATCCCAGCGCTTGGGCATGTCGAGCACCGGATAGGCGTCCGGATCGACCGAGCAATAAAGCGCACGCGCGGCAGGCGCGCCATAGCGCCGCTCGATCAGCCGCAGCGTCGGGCCGCCGGTGAACGACAGATAGAGATCGTAACCCGGGATAAGATCGGCCGAGAGATAGTCGCAGTCGCCGCTTGCGAGCTTGGCGAGCGTTACCGGCGTGTCGATGTCGTAAAAACCGGTCACGCCCCGCGCCGCCTCCTGCACGAACGCGCCGACCGCGGCTCCGTCCGGCACATAGGAGCCGACGATGACCGCATCCGCGCTCGCGATCTCGCGGCGCCAGCGCTCGAGCCCGGCGAGATCGGCATAATATTCGAGCCGGCAATAAGCGGGATCGGCGAGGTCGCGATGCGCGGCGTACCAGGGCACGTCGCGCTCCAGGAACAGGATCGAGTGACCACGCGCGGCGAACGCCTTGAGCAACGCCCTGAAGGTAGTCGCATGGCCGTTGCCCCAGGAGGAGGACAGGCTGAGCCCGAGCACGACGATACGCATCACAGGATTGGGCGTCCTAGCATTGGGCCGGGGCATCATGCCGCGCTCCTCTGCTGCGCGCGCTCGGCCTTCCACAGCGCGTCGACCTCGGCGCCGCGATGGGCATAGCTATGCTCGGCGAGAACCCGCGCCAGCGCCGCTCGGCCGATCGCTCTGGCTCGCTCGGGGGTGAGCGCGGCGACATGGTCAGCGACGTCGCGGCCGTCGCGCGCGACCAGCACTTCCTCGTCGGGCGTGAGGAATTGCTCGATGCCTTCCCAGGCGTCGGTGATCAGGCAGGCCGCGGCACCGGCCGCCTCGAATACCCGCGTCGCCGGCGAGAAGCCGATATGCGCCATGCTGTCTCGCGCGACATTGAGCACCGCGAGCGGCGTGCAATTGAAGCTGTTATGCTGGTGCGTGTAGACATGGCCGAGGTGCCGGACGTTGGCGGGCATCGCCTTGGTCTCCCAGCCGTTGCCGCCGATCAGGAAGCGCCGCTGCGGCAGCATCGCGGCCGGCTCAAGGAAGAATTGCTCCACGCGCGCCTCGCGGTCGGGCAGGCGATTGCCGAGGAAGGCAAGGTCCGCGGCAAAGGCCGGGTCCGGATCGACTGGGAAATGCGTGGCGGGATCGAGCGCGTTGTAGATCGGAACGCAGCGGCGCGCGCCGAAGCCGCGATAGGCGTCGACCACCGGAGGGCCGCCGCCGTAAGTGAGCACCATGTCGAGCATCGGAAGCATGCGCCGAACGACATGGCTTTGATCGCCGCGCATCTCGTCGAGCGTCGCCGCGGCATCGACATCCCAGAAGATGCGCATCGCGTCCGGGCGGCTGTGCGCGACAATGCCTTCGAGCAACTCACCGTCGAACACCCCGACGCCGCTCGCCTTGACGACGATGTCGGCCCGCTTCGCCTCGCCGAGGACGTCGCGAAGTCCCTCAGGCGTTGCCGGATAGACGATCGATCGTGCCCAGGGCGGCGGCTCGATGTCGCGATGCTGCTGGCGGCCGAACGCGTCGGGTTCGTAGAAAGCGATCTCATAGCCGCGCGCCGCAAGATCGCGCAGCAGCCCGCGATAATAAGTCGCCGCGCCGTTCCAGTAGGACGAGAGTAGGCTCGAGCCGTAGAAGGCGATCTTCATGCCACGCTCCGCAATTCAGGTTCCGGCCGCAATTCGGGTTCCGGCCGCAATTAGGGTTCCGGCCGCAGCTCGGCTTCCGGCCGGAGTTCGGAAGCACGCGTGCTCCGGGGATTCGGTTCGCGAGCCGCGAGGCGCTCCGCCACCGCAAGCAGCTCGTCGGCGCGGTGCGCGCAGGTGTGGCGCGCTGTGATCGTCTCGAGGCCGTGGGCGACCAGCGATGCGCGCAATGCCGCGTCGTCGCGCAGGCGGCGAAGTTGCCGCGCCATCTCGGCGCCGCTTGCCGCGGTCAGATAATCGCTGCCGGGACGGAACAGGTGCTCGCTGTCCTCCCACGGCGCGGACACGAGCGGGATGCCGCATGCCAGTGCCTCGAACACTCTGATGGTCGGGATCCCCGGCAGCGTATGCGCATAATGATGGCGCGGGACATGCACGGTGGCGAGGTGGCGGGCGAAGATCTCGGGAGCGCGCGCATTGGCCACCCAGCCGCGATAATCAGCGTCGTAACGGCGCAGCATCGCCAGCGCCTCGGGCGGATAGCGCACGCCATAGATGGCGAGCGGCAGCCGGGCCGCCTTGGCCGGCTGCAACAGGAAAGCCTTGATCTCGCGGCTGCGCTCACCGTCGCCCCAATTGCCGATCCAGACCAGCCCGGCACGCTCCTGCTCCTCGGCAGGAGGGCGAAAAAGACGGACGTCCGCAGCCTCGTGCCAGACGAACACGCGCGCTCCCCAGCCCCAGCGCCGGTAGACCTCGGCAAGCGCCTCGCCGAACGCGAGCACGCCGTCATAGCCGGAAAGGTCGAACGCCCTGATCGCCTTGGGATCGCTGACCGCGCGATGATGCGTGTCGTGAAACAGCAAGGTGAAGGCGCCGCCCTCCACGCGCAATGCGCCGATCGCCGCGACCAGCGCCGGATCGTTCCATTCGTGAACGATGACGAGGTCGGCGCCATCGACCATCCGGTCGAGCTTGGCTTTCGCGCCGAACTGCCGCGAGCGCAGCTCGGAATAGGCTCTGCGATAGGGTTCGAGGCCGCGCGCGCCATGGTCGGCGAGCAGATTCTGCAGGCTCCAGGCCCGCTCCGGCTCATAAGCGACGACTTCATGGCCGCGCAGCGTCAGCTCGCGCAGCACGCCGCGCAGAAAATGCGCATTGCCGTGGTTCCAGCACGAGCTCAGCGAGTGGGTGAAATAGACGATCTTCACGCCGCCACCCGTGCCGCTCGGCCGACGGCGCCGGCACGGCCGGCGAGCTGCGCGTAGAGGCTCGCCATCGCCTTCGCCATCGCCGCGTCGGTGTAGCGCGCCGCCCGCTCGCGCGCCGCCTCGCCCCGCTGGCGACGCAGGAAAGCGTCGCCGGCGATGCGCGCAACCGAATCGGCGAAGGCGAGATGGTCGAGCGGATCGACGAACCAGGCGGCCCCGTCCCACAATTCGCGGAAGGTCGGGATGTCGGAGAGCAGCAACGGGCAGCCGGCTTGCGCCGCCTCGAGCACTGCGAGTCCGAACGGTTCGTAGAGCGCAGCTGAAACGAACACCGGTCGCGGCGCGAGCCAATGCGAAAGCGCGCGCTCGTCCAGCTCGCCAAGGACGCTTATGTGATCGAGCACGACGCCGTCGCCGCCTGGGCCGCGAACCGGGCCCGCCGCGTAGAAGGGGATCGAAAGCTGCTCGGCGGCGCGATCGAGCGTCGCCGCATTCTTGCCTTTGTCCCACAGCCGCCCGGCGGTGAATGCGTAATCATGGGTCGCGCTGTGCGGCAGGTCGAGCGGTGCACGGCCATTGTGGACGACAGTCGGCGTGACGCTCAGCCCATAAGCGCGCTGCGTCGCCTCGGCGAAGGCCGCGGTCGGCGCGACAACGCGGTCGGCGGCCTTGAGGCCCAAACCGGTCAGTTCGGCACGCCAGCTATAATCGCCCTCGGGCGCGCCGCCGTTGGCCACGCCCCACCACGTGGTGAGGCAGCTGTGATTGACGGCGAGCACCGGAACCGGAAACGCGACGGTGGCGGCGAGCGCCGGGGCGTTGAGCTGGACAAGATCGGCGCGATGACGGCTCGCGAGCGCGGCGACCGCTTCGCCTGCGGCATGGACCGCGCCAGGGCTTGGCGCCATCCAGTCTAGCGCCAGGCCCGTGTCGACCAAAGTCAGGCCGGGGATCGCGGCGACCTTCTTCTGCTGCTCGGCCGAGGGGGACGGCCCGAGCACCGCCAGCACCACCGTGACATCGTGCGCCACAAGCGCGCGGGCGAGATCGACGGCATAGGTCCAGACGCCGCCGACAGCATCGGCGGTGACGAGGACGCGCATGCCGGCGCTCATCGCACCGCGCCTTCGGGCACGCGTTCCTGGCCGGCGGCGCGCGAGGCGCGTGCGGCGCCGCGCGTTTGCTGGAGCCATTCCGCGAGCCGCGCCACCCCCTGCCGCCACGGCACAGGCGGCGACAGATCGAGCGCGCGCGCGGCCGAACGCGTGTC
>JAQGLH010000149.1 GCA_028293005.1 Alphaproteobacteria bacterium | reverse complement strand
CATATGCCGGGCGCCGAGCGCGTCGTCCTCGGCGCGCTCGGCGACGAAAGGGTGCTCGCCGAGCTCCATCTCGAAAGCCATCCGATGGTCGAGGCGGTGAAGCCGGTGCTCGCGCCCTATAAATTGGTGAGCCGCGAGCTTCACCCGCACGACACGATCGTCCGGATCGGCAAGATGGCGATCGGCGGCGGCGCGTTCCGGGTGATCGCCGGGCCCTGGGCGGTCGAGAGCCTCGAGCAGACGCGCAACACCGCGATCGCGGTCAAGCAGGCCGGCGCCTCGGCGTTGCGAGCGGGCGCGTACAAGCCGCGCACCAGCCCCTATGGCTTCGGCGGTCATGGCCCGGCCGGACTGCAGATCCTGCGCGAGGTCGGCGACGAGCTCGGGCTGCCGATCGTCACCGAGGTGATGGACACCGCCGATCTCGATCTGGTCGCGCAATATGCCGACGCGCTGCAGATCGGCGCGCGCAACATGCAGAATTTCTCGCTGCTGCGCGCGGTCGGCTCTTCGGGCAAGCCGGTCGTTCTCAAGCGCGGCATGTCGGCCAAGATCGAGGAACTGCTGCTCGCGGCCGAATATCTGCTCGCCGCCGGCAACGACCAGGTCGTGCTGTGCGAGCGCGGGATCCGCACGTTCGAGACCGCGACCCGCAACACGCTCGATCTCAATGCGATCCCCTACATCAAGCAGAAGACGCATCTGCCGATCATCGTCGATCCCTCGCACGGCACGGGGATTCGCGACCTGGTGACGCCGATGGCGCTCGCCGCCGCGGCCTGCGGCGCAGACGGGTTGCTGGTCGAGGTGCATGAGAATCCGGCAGTCGCCTTGTCGGACGGCGCGCAGTCGCTTTATCCGGAGGGCTTCCGCGACCTGATGGCCGCGCTCGAACCGGTCGTCCGCGCCGTCGGAAGGGAATTGGCATGAGCTCTGCCGCGACGATCCCCGCGGGCGAAGCGCTCGCGCTGCACCGGCGCCTGACCGGCAGCCCGGATCCGCTCGGCCTTTATGCGGCGCTGACCGACAATGGCCGGCGGGCCGACACCGTCCTGCTCGAGCGCACGGTCGGGCCCAGCCTGCTGATGGACCAGGCGGCGGTGCGCGTCGAATGCCACGGCCATGAGGTGATCCTCTCGGGCCTCACCGAAGGCGGGCGCCACGTCCTTGCCGCGGTCGCCGCGCGGCTGCCCGACTTCGTGAGTGAAAGCGCGGCGGATAACCTCCGCCTGCGCTTTCCCGAGCCGGCCGGCATCGACGCCGACGAACGGCTGCGCGCGGCTTCGCCGTTCGACGTGCTGCGCGTGCTGACCGGCATCTCCTCCGCATCGCCCGAAGAGAGCTTCACGCTCGCCTGCCTCGGCGTGGTGGCGTTCGACCATGTCGACCTGTTCGAGACCCTGCCCGCGCCCGCCGAGGACCCGTTGGGATTCCCCAATTTCATCTTCTGGCTGGCGGAATCCTTGGTGATCTTCGAACCCGGGATGAAGGCGCGCGCGGTCTGCACCGCCTATGGCGCGGAGGATAATGCCGCGGCGCAGCGCGCCTATTTCGGCGCGGCCGAGCGGCTGGCGGCGCTGGTCGCGCGCTGCGACAAGGCGGCGCGCGCGACAATCCCCGCCCCTGCCCCCGGCGTGGTCAGCAGGGACATGTCCGAGGTCGATCTCGACGACGATGCCTATGCGGCGGTGGTCGCGCGCATGAAGGAGCAGATTGCGGCGGGCGATATCTACCAGGTCGTGCCCTCGCGCACGTTCCGCGCGCCGTGCAAGGACCCTTTGCGCTCGTTCGCGGCGATCAGGCGGCTCGACCCGAGCCCCTATCATTTCTTCGTCTCCGGCCCGCGCCATCTGTTGTTCGGCGCGTCGCCCGAGACTTCGGTGCGGGTGTTCGAGCAGGACAAGCTCCGGGCCGTCGAGGTCAAGCCGATCGCCGGCACTCGCAAGCGCGGCCTCACCGAGGACGAGGACGACCGGATGGAAGCCGAGATGCGGCTCGACCATAAGGAAATCGCCGAGCATATGATGCTCGTCGACCTGGCGCGAAACGACGTCGCGCGGGTCAGCGTGCCGGGCAGCCGCCGGGTCGCCAAATTGATGACGGTCGAGCGCTATGCCCGCGTGATGCACCTCGTCTCGTCGGTGGTCGGGCTGCTGCGGCCGGGGCTCGACTCGCTGCACGCGCTCCAGGCCTGCCTCAACGTCGGCACCTTGACCGGCGCGCCCAAGATCCGCGCGACCGAATTGCTGCGCGGCGCCGAGGTCACCAAGCGCGGCCCCTATGGCGGCGCGATCGGCTGGATCAACGGCGAAGGCCTGATGGACACCGGAGTCGTGATCCGATCGGCAGTGGTGATGGACGACGTCGCCTATGTCCGAGCCGGCGCGGGGGTGGTGCACGATTCGGTCCCGCACCTCGAAGCCGACGAGACGCGCCGCAAGGCCTCGGCGATGCTCTCGGCGCTTGCCGCGACGGGCGACGATCAGGCCGCCGCCGCGGAAGCCGCCACTGCGCGCGAGCCCGCGGCCAAGGAAGAGGTACGATGAGCCGCCACATCCTGATGATCGACAATTTCGACAGCTTCACCTTCAACCTGGTCGAGGCATTCGAGCGGCTCGGCTGCGAGGTGCAGGTGCTGCGCAACACCGTCGCGGCGGCCGACGCGCTGGCGCGCGCGCAGGCGAAGAATTCGCTGATCGTATTGTCGCCCGGGCCGGGGACGCCGAGCGACGCCGGCTGCTGCCTCGAGCTGATCGGCCTCGCCAAACGCAAGGCGCCCTTGCTTGGCGTCTGCCTCGGCCACCAGGCTTTGGTGCAGCAAGCGGGCGGCGCGGTCACACGCGCGCCAGAACCGGTGCACGGCAAGGCGATCGTCGTGGCGCACGACGGCGAGGGTCCGTTCAAGGGCCTCGGCAACGGGCTCCACATCGGCCGCTACCACAGCCTGTGCACGCGCAACCCGCCCGTCAACTTCACAGTCCATGCCGAGATCGAAGGCATGGCGATGGCGATCAGCGACCCAGGCGCGCGCCAGACCGGCCTGCAATTTCACCCGGAATCGATCCTGACCCCGCACGGCGACACGATGCTCCGGAATATTATCCAGGAAGCATGACGGCGGCCTTGAACGCCGCTCGGTCGAGTCTTTTCAGCGAGGTGAAGCCATCGGACTCGCAAGACGCGACAACCAAGGGAAACTAGACGCGGATCCGGTCCGACCGAAGCGTTGGCATGTCTAGTGCTTGCCGATCTCGCGCCAACTCTTTTCCTTTAGCTCGACATCATACTTCCTTGCCGCCGCCTCGATGCGTTTCCATGCGTCATCGCGTTCCTCGTCGCTCACCCCCTTGACCTGGTTGAAGCGAGCAACCGCGTTGCGGACATGGCTCGCATTCTCAAGCGGTTCCTTCCGCTCTTTCGGGAAGGCAAACGCGCCTTCATCAAGATCGTCACGTTCCCCGGTCTTGAGTCTGGTCACGACCATCTCCTCATCAGCCGGGGATAGAACGCCGGCGGCATCGTGCGGTTCAACGCGGACCGAGAGAGAGGAAAGTGGGAAGGCAATTTCGCATCGCCGCGGGCAAATCGCGGCCATGGATGCCGGTTCCGGCCAAGAACAAGCTCGCCACGCCGCGCCCCTGATGCGGCGCCGCACAAGTACAGGCAAAATAGAGATTGAGGCGGGTTAAGGTCCGGAACCTTCGCCGCGCCGAAACGTCGTCGCGGCATGCCCAATGAACGCGAACCCGAGCGCGACCGGGTCACCGCGCGGCCGAGATCGACCGCTTCGGTCTTCGGCCATCCGATCCATCCGATGCTGGTCCCCTTCCCGATCGTCTGCTTCGTCGGAGCGCTCGTCACCGACATCGTCTACACCCGGTCGGCCAACGTCATGTGGAGCAATTTTTCGATCTGGCTGATCTCTGCCGGCTTGCTGATCGGCGGATTCGCTGCGGTCACCGGGCTGATCGACTATTCCGGCGACCGGCGGGTGCGCGCGATCGGCGCAGCGACGGTCCACATGCTGCTAAACATCGCGGTCTGGGTGATCGAGTTGGTCAACGCCTTCGTCCACAGCCGCGACGGCTGGACAGCGGTCGTTCCGACCGGGATCACGCTCTCGGCGATCGCGGTGGCGTTGCTCGCGGTGAGCGGCTGGCTCGGCGGCACCCTGGTCTACCGGCACGGCGTGGGAACTCCGCGGTGAGCGCAAGCGCGAAGCGCGACGCCGCCGGGCTCGTTCTCGCGCTCGCGCTCGCGGCTTGCCACCACAGCGCCGATTTCGACCCGCGCAGCCAGATCGGCCCGCACCCGCAACTGCCCGAACCGCGGCAATATCTGGTGCCGCCGGTCCACGTCGCAAAGGTCATCGGGTGGAAACAGAATGAGGCGCCGGTCGCACCGCCGGGTCTCCGCGTCCAGGCCATGGCGCGCGATCTCCAGCATCCCCGCAACCTGATGGTCCTTCCCAACGGCGACATCCTCGTCGTCGAGGCGCAAGGCCCCAATCTCGACCCGGTCACCCGCCCGAAGAGCCCGATCATCACCTGGATGGAACAGAGGGCGACGTCGCAGGGCGGAGCCGGCAACGCAGGCCCCAGCAACCGCGTCACCCTGCTCCGCGATGCTAACGGCGACGGCGTGCCCGAGGTTCGCACCGTCCTGCTCGAGCAGCTCAACTCGCCCTTCGGAATCGTCTTCGCCGACAATTACCTCTACGTGGCCGCGACCGACGGCGTGCTGCGCTACCCGTTCACGCCCGGCCAGACCAGGATCACGGCTGCGCCGACCATGCTCACCCCGCTTCCCGGCGGTCCGATCGACCATCACTGGACCAAGAGCCTGACCCTCAGCCCCGACGGCCAGCTCCTCTACGCAACCGTCGGGTCGAACAGCAACATCGTCGAGAACGGCCTCGAGGCCGAGAAGGGCCGCGCCGCGGTCTGGGAGATCGACCGCGCCAGCGGCCGCGCGCGCGTGTTCGCGGAAGGGCTCCGCAACCCGAACAGCCCCAATTTCTATCCGGGCACCAACCGGCTCTGGGTGGTCGTGAACGAGCGCGACGAGCTCGGGCCCAACCTCGTTCCCGATTATCTGACCTCGGTCCAGGAGGGGGGCTTCTATGGCTGGCCTTATTCCTATTTCGGACGCCACCTCGATCCGCGAGTCCATCCGCAACGGCCCGACCTCGTCGCGCGGGCGATCGTCCCCGACTACGCGCTGAGCAGCCACGTCGCCGCCCTGGGCCTCACCTTCTACACCGGCGCCAACCTCCCCGCGGCCTATCACGGGGGCGCGTTCATCGGCGAGCATGGCAGCTGGGACCGGCAGCGGTTCAACGGCTACAAGGTCGTCTTCGTCCCATTCGCGAACGCGCGGCCAAGCGGCATCGCACAGGACTTCCTTACCGGCTTCCTCGACGGCAAGGGCCACACGCACGGCCGTCCCGTCGGCGTCGCCGTCGACCGGACCGGCGCGCTGCTGGTCGCCGACGACGTCGGCAACGTCGTCTGGCGGGTGAGCCGAGGTGCGTGAGCCCCAATGAAAAGGCTGGGGATCATCACCAGGTGCCCGTTGTTCCAGTTCAGGTGATAAGCGGCCCATGGCTCTGACGTCCTAGCCGAAACCGGGACGCAAACCGGCGCCCTCGCCGTCTTTGCCAAGGGCAGCGCGCCCAATTCTCCCGGCGCAATTTCTGTGGCCGGATTCCCTCCCGATCGCGATTTAGGCGGGACGGAGACTGAGCTGGCTGCGCCCAGCCGGCAGGCCGTGCCGCCACCAGCGGCGGTCGAGGACGAGCTTGGCGAGCAAAGCAGACACATCCTTGGCCGGAATGGGCCGGCTGAAGAAAAAGCCCTGCGCTTCGTCACACCCTTTGGCGCGGACACTATCCAGCTGCTGGCGGTTTTCGACGCCCTCGGCGGTGATGATCATGTGGAGCGAGACGCCAAGGCCTGCGACCGCCCGGACGATCGCCTGCGAGGTTTCCTGAGCGACAAGATTGTTGATGAACGAGCGGTCGATCTTGATCTTGTCGAATGCAAATTTGTGCAGGTAGCTCAACGAGGAATAGCCGGTACCGAAATCGTCGAGGGCGATGCGGATGCCGAGTGCCTTCAGATCACGCAGGATCGCGAGATTGGCATCGCTGTCCTGCAGCAGAACCGACTCGGTGATCTCGAGCTCGAGCCGGCTGGGAGCGAGGCCGGTGCGATCGAGGATAGCCGTCACCCGATCGACGAAGCTGCGGCTCTGGAACTGGCAGGCTGAAAGATTGACGGCGACGCGGAGGTCGTCCGGCCAGCTCATTGCCGCGGTGCAGGCGTGCTCGAGCGCCCAATCGCCCATCACGACAATCAGCCCGGTTTCCTCGGCGACCGGAATAAACTCGTCGGGAGGCACCAGCCCCCGTTCGGGATGCCGCCACCGCATCAGCGCCTCGAAACCGGCGACGCGATCCTCGGCGAGTGCGATGATCGGCTGAAAGACGAGTTCGATCTCGTGGTTGGCGATGGCGACGCTGAGATCCGCCTTGAACGTCTTCAGCTCGCGCACGCGCTGTTCCATCATAGGCGTGAACAGGCGCGCGGTGCCTCTTCCTTCGGCTTTGGCGCAGTAGAGCGCGATATCGGCCTGCTTGAGCAGCTCAGCGTCATCGGCAACATCGAGGTACGAGCGAGCGATGCCGATGCTCGCCCCCACGCGCGCCGACCTGCCGTCGATGTCATAGGGGGCGCTCAGGCTCGCAATGACCTGCTCCGCCAGCTCGCGAAGCCTTGGGACACCGCACCCGCGCAGGCCGACTATGGCGAACTCGTCCCCGCCGGTCCGGGCGACCAGGTCCGAACCTCGGACGAGCGATCGAAGACGTTCGCCCACTTGCACGAGGAGGACGTCGCCGGCCGGGTGGCCGAGCGTGTCGTTGATTTCCTTGAAGAGGTCGAGGTCGATGCACAGCACGGCGAACGGATCGTCCTCCGAAGTCTCCGCGAGCTCACGGACCCGCCGGTGGAAAAGCAGCCGATTGGCAAGGCCGGTCAGCGGATCGTAATGGGCAAGCTGGTGCAGCTGCTCGGCAGCGCTGCGGCGTTCGGACACATCGCGGAAGAAAATCGACAGGGTCTCCCCCCGCGGATAGGCGTGAACCTCGAGCCACATCGAGAGCGCCGGAAGATATTCCTCGAAGCGGACCGGGGTCTGGCTTTCGATCGCCTCGCGATAGCGTGCGGTAAAATTCCCGTGCTTCTCTTCGGGAAAAGCACTCCACAGGCTTTGGCCGACGCGCAGCCGCTCGGGTCCGCCGACCAAGGCAAGCGCCTGGCCGTTCATATAGCTGATCCGCCATTCCCCATCGAGGACGATGACGCTGTCGGTCGTGCTTTCGAGGACGGCGTTCAGCATTCGCTGGCTGGCGACGAGCTTGCGGCTGCTTTGCCGAGAGGCGAGACGAAGCAATCGTTCGCGATTGAGCACCCAATGCTCGCGTATCCCGATGAAGAGCGCGAACACCGCTGCGATCGGCAGCGCCACCAGATAGCCCGGCCCGTTCTGGAGAAGTCCGGAGACGGCACCCGCGAGCAGCACCGCCGCGACGGCGGCGGTGGGGACGAAGGCCTCGGCGAGACGCTGCCGGTTGGTTCCCGGCCGGACATAGGCTCGCTCCTCGGTGGAGCGCAGCTGGAGGGTTCGCGAAGTGGCCGCCGCAGCGATGGCGAGAAAGCTTGCGCCCCAGATCCAATCGAAGCCGACACCGATCGAGTAGGACTGATCGAGCCGCGCAAGACCGTAGATATTGTCCGCGACCGCATGACCGATGATGCCGGCGATCAGCAGCATGAATGAGAAACGGTTGCGGCGAGGCGCATAGAGGATCAGGCAAAGGACCCCGAAGATCGACGTGCCGAGCCACAGTGCCGGCGAGATGAAGGCGACGAGGGTCCCGAACGGCCCGATGGTCGAGGCTCGTAATTGGGGAAAGAGCAGGACAAAACCGGAAATAGCGGTCGAGCAAAGAACCAGCGCGAAGTTGCAGACCTGGATCCGGCCGGCCTGGCCTTCGGGCGATCCGAAGCAGAACATCCCCGCCGCCGAGGCGACGCAGCTCGCGATGAAGAAGATGTCGGCGTAGCCGGGGAACGGCACCGGGTAGCCGTGCAGATCGTACCAGGCGTAAATCACGCTTCCGGCGGCCCAGAAAAAACTGCCGGCCGCGAAATGACGCCACGCCTTCCGGTTTCGACCCGACGAAACGCCGGCCACCCTCAAGCACAACAAGCCGGCGACCACGGGCGCCACGATCCAGCTGATGTTCAGCCACCATGCCAGCGCGGCCAGATCCAGCTCGACCACCTCCGGGCCGGCTGCGAGCACGGCCAGCAACAGGCAAGGTGCGAGGTTCAGCATCCGATTGAGGGGGGATAAGCGCAGCGGCATGATGGGTCCTGGATGATCGAGAATGACATAATCTGAAGAGTCTAAGCGATGACTCAGGACACATGCCGTAATCGCCGCGCGGGCGCGTAACGCGGGAGCTCGCTCCGTGTTGGAATGGCGGAATTCGACGCGCGCCGAGGCGATGCTGGCGGCGGGCGTGGACGCGCGGCCGCGACCACGCCGGCAAACAAAGGCATCGACGTCGGTTAGTCTTGCCGCACGGCGAACGGGCCCGGCGACGGCTTCAAAGCCGTAGTGCTTGGAAAGGCCGGTGAATTTCCTATCTACGAAAGTGAGCAGACACCCGGTGGAGCGCAGAAATGGCAGGCGGTTGGGCGCGCGACGGCGCCGTGCAGGATCAGATCGATGACACCGTCATGGATGCGGTGCTCAGCGCGCGTGCGCGAATGCCGGCAGGCGAGAGCGAGACGCATTGCACGCTTTGCGGCGACGAAATTCCGGAAGGCCGCCGCGTCGCGCTTCCCGGAGTCAAGACGTGCACCCCATGCCAGTCGGCTCGCGACAGTCGCCCTGCCTACACCGGTGTCAATCGCCGAGGCAGCAAGGACAGCCAGCTTCGCTAGAAGCGGCGTGGGTCCGTAAATGTTCGCCATTCCATGGAGGTCCGCCGAAGCGTGCGGCTCGCCTGTGGCGCGCCGCGGGTGATGGTAGCGCGCCGCAGGCGATGGTAGCGCCCCGTGGGCGATGGCAATGCGACACGGGCCAAGCGGC
>JAQGLH010000395.1 GCA_028293005.1 Alphaproteobacteria bacterium | reverse complement strand
GTCCGCGCTTCAACACCTTCGCCGGCAAGCGCGCGCGGGGCATGATGGCGCGCTACATCTGCGAGCATCGGCTCGATCGTCCCGAGCAGCTCAAGGGCTTCGACAGCGACGGCTATAAGTATGACCTCGCCGGGTCGGACGATCGGCGCTGGCGCTTCATGCGCGCCTAATCCTGCGACTGACCCAGTCTCGCTATCCTCGCTCGCAAGCTTGGATGAAATACGGCTGATTTCGCGCGTTTTCTCGCGCGGGTTCTCGCGCGCGCGTGTGCGCGCGGGGTGGCGCTGCCCGCCGCTATCGGCTAAGCTCGCCGTACCCTCGCGCCCGACGGGCGCTTCATCAGTGACAAATTCAGGAACGTAATTTGGCAAGCTCCGCGCCGCCGATCGACAGCAGCGACATTTCGCCCATCTCCATCGTCGAGGAGATGAAGACCTCCTACCTCGATTATGCCATGTCGGTGATCGTCAGCCGCGCGCTGCCGGACGTTCGCGACGGCCTCAAGCCGGTCCACCGACGCATCCTCTATGCGGCGCAGGAAAGCGGCTATATCGCCGGCCGCCCCTATCGCAAATCGGCGCGCCTCGTCGGCGATGTGATGGGTAAATATCATCCGCACGGCGATTCCTCGATCTACGACGCGCTGGCGCGGATGACGCAGGATTGGTCGATGCGCGTGCCGCTGATCGACGGCCAGGGCAACTTCGGCTCGATGGATCCCGATCCGCCGGCGGCGATGCGCTACACCGAAGCGCGGCTTGCCCGCGTCGCCCACATGCTGCTTGACGACATCGACAAGGATACCGTCGATTTCCAGCCCAATTACGATGCCTCGGAGCGCGAGCCGCAAGTCCTCCCGGCGCGTTTTCCCAACATCCTGGTCAATGGCGCCGGCGGCATCGCGGTCGGCATGGCGACCAATATCCCGCCGCACAACCTGGGGGAGGTGCTCGACGCCTGCAAGGCCTATATCGACAACCCGGGGATCACGATCGACGAACTGATCGAGATCGTCCCCGCGCCCGATTTTCCGACCGCGCCGCTGATCCTGGGTCAGGCCGGAGCGCGTAGCGCCTATCACACCGGCCGTGGCTCGATCATGATGCGCGCGCGCCACACGATCGAGAGCCGCGGCGACCGCGAATCGATCGTGCTCACCGCAATTCCGTACCAGGTCGGCAAGTCGGGCCTGGTCGAGAAAATCGCCGAGGCCGCCAAGGACAAGAGGATCGAAGGCGTCTCGGACATCCGCGACGAATCGAACCGCGAGGGCGTCCGCGTGGTGATCGAGCTGAAGCGCGATGCCACCGCCGACGTCGTGCTCAATCAGCTCTGGCGACACACGCCGGCGCAGTCGAGCTTCCCCGCCAATATGCTCGCGATCCGCGGCGGCCGGCCCGAGACGCTGACCTTGCGCGACATCATCGAAGCGTTCGTCCGCTTCCGCGAGGAAGTCATTACCCGCCGCGCCAAGTTCGAGCTGGCGAAGGCACGCGACCGCGCTCACATCTTGCTGGGACTGGTCATTGCAGTGACCAATCTCGACGAGGTGGTGCGCGTAATCCGCGCCTCCGGATCGCCCGCCGAGGCGCGTGCCGCCTTGCAAACGCGCGACTGGGACATGGCCGAAATCGCGCCTTATATCGCGCTGGTCGAGGCGATCGAGCCCGCCGCCGGGGCGAGCAGCTATCGGCTCAGCGACGTGCAGGTCCGCGCAATCCTCGAGCTGCGCCTCCACCGCCTCACCGCTCTTGGCCGCGACGAGATCGGCGGCGAGCTACGCGGACTCGCTACGTCGATCGCCGAATTGCTCGACATCCTCGGCGATCGCGCCAAGCTGTACGCTCTGATGCGCGCCGAGTTCGACGAGGTCCAGGCCGCTTATGCGACCCCGCGGCTCGCCGAGATCGTCGCCGCCGCCGACGGGATCGACGATGAAGATCTGATCGAGCGCCAGGACATGGTCGTGACCGTCACCCTCGCCGGCTACATCAAGCGCACCTCGCTCGACTCGTTCCGCACCCAGAATCGCGGCGGCAAGGGGCGTGCCGGCATGGCGACCAAGGACGAGGATGCGGTGATCAAGCTGTTCGTCACCTCGACCCACACGCCGGTGCTGTTCTTCTCGACCCACGGCAAGGTCTATCGGCTCAAGGTGTGGCGCCTGCCCGAGGGTGCGCCGCAGACGCGCGGCCGGCCGATGATCAACCTGCTTCCGCTCGCCGAGGGCGAGAAGATCTCGACCGTGCTGCCGCTACCCGAGAATGAGGAGGAGTGGCAAAAGCTCCAGGTCATCTTCGCTACGGCGCACGGCGGCGTCCGCCGCAACAGCATGGACGCATTCACCAATATCCCGACCAACGGCAAGTTCGCGATGCGCTTCGACGAGGATGCGACCGATCGGCTGATCGGCGTGGCCTTGCTCACCGCGGACGAGGACGTGCTGCTCGCGACGCGCAACGGCAAGGCGATCCGCTTCAGCGCAACCGATGTCCGCGAGTTCCAGAGCCGGACCTCGACGGGGGTGCGCGGCATCAGCTTGCTCGGCGACGACGAGGTGATCTCGCTGTCGATCCTGCGCGGCTTCGCGGCCACCACCGAGGAACGCGACGCCTATCTGCGCGCCGCGCCCTGGAAAGAGGAGCGCGCCGGCGATGCGACCTTGCCGCCCGAGCGGATGGCGCAATTCGCCGCCACCGAGGAGTTCATCCTCACGGTGACCGCCAACGGCTACGGCAAGCGCACCTCGGCCTATGAATATCGCCGCACCAACCGTGGCGGTCAGGGCATCACCAATATCGAGACCTCGTCGCGCAACGGCAAGGTCGTCGCGAGCTTCCCGGCGCACAACGGCGAGCAACTGATGCTGGTCACCGACCAGGCCAAGCTGATCCGCACCACCGTCGGCGACATCCGCATCGCCGGACGCAACACCCAGGGCGTCACCATCTTCCGCGTCGCCGAGGAGGAGCATGTCGTCTCCGCCGCGCGCATCGAGGAAGGCGAGGAAGAGGCCGAAATCGTGGTCGACGTCGACACACCGACGCTGGCGCCGAGCGACGCCATCATCGGCGGCGGTGAAGGCCAGGACGCGAGCCCGGAAGAGGGCGAGGAAGAGGGCGGAGACGAATAGACCTGCTCAGCCGCGTTCGAACTCCGCAAATTCGGTTCGGGCTGCGCCTGTCGAAGGCCCTTCTTTCAACCCAAGAAGGAAGCCGCGACAGGCTCAGCCTGAACCGGGGGGCAGTTCGTGAAGGTCGCCAGTTCTTTTTGCTTCGATATCGCCCTATCGCAGCCGCATGACTCACCAAATCCATATCATCGGCGGCGGGCTCGCGGGATCCGAGGCCGCGTGGCAAGTGGCCGAGGCCGGCGTCAAGGTGCGCCTGTCCGAGATGCGCGGCGTGGAGGGCACGCCCGCGCACCACACCGATCAGCTCGCCGAACTGGTCTGCTCGAACAGCTTTCGATCGGATGATGCCGAGCATAATGCCGTCGGCCTGCTTCACGCCGAGATGCGCGCGCTCGGATCGCTGATCATGCGCGTCGCCGACCTGCATAAGGTGCCCGCGGGATCGGCGCTGGCGGTCGACCGCGAGGGTTTTGCGGCGGCGGTGACGGCCGAGATCCTCGCCCATCCGAACATCGAGCTGGTGCGCGAGCGGGTCGATGCTCTCCCCGCCTCCGGCCCGACCATCGTCGCGACCGGTCCGCTCACCGCGGCTTCGCTTGCCGAGGCGATCCGTGCGGCGGCGGGGCGCGACCACCTTGCGTTCTTCGATGCGATCGCCCCGATCGTCTACCGCGACAGCGTCGACATGGAGATCGCCTGGATGGCATCACGCTGGGATAAGGGCTCCCCCGACGGCGACGGCCACGATTATATCAACTGCCCGCTCGACAAAGAGCAGTATCTCGCGTTCCACCAGGGCTTGCTCCACGGCGAGAAGAGCGAATTCCGCGAGTGGGAGAAGGACACCCCCTATTTCGAAGGCTGCATGCCGATCGAAGTCATGGCGGCACGCGGCGTGGACACGTTGCGTTATGGACCCATGAAGCCCGTCGGGCTCGACAATCCTCGCACCGGGCGCTGGCCGCACGCGGTCGTCCAGCTCCGCCAGGACAATGCGCTCGGCACCTTGTGGAACATGGTCGGCTTCCAGACCAAGCTCAAGCACGCCGAGCAGGTCCGCCTGTTCCGCACGATTCCAGGGCTCGAGAAGGCCGAGTTCGCGCGCCTCGGCGGGATCCATCGCAACAGCTTCATCAACTCTCCGCGGCTGCTCGACCGCGAGCTTCGCCTGAAGTCGAAGACCAACATTCGCTTCGCCGGGCAGATCACCGGCTGCGAAGGCTATGTCGAGAGCGCCGCGGTCGGCATCCTCGCCGCGCGGTTCGCTAC
>JAQGLH010000385.1 GCA_028293005.1 Alphaproteobacteria bacterium | reverse complement strand
GGAGACCGCATGGACTTCGACGTGAAGGTCGATGCGATCGAGCAGCGGGCCGGAGACCTTGGCCTGGTAATCGGCGGCGCATCTTGGCGCGCGCGAGCAGGCGAGCGCCGGATCGCCGAGGTGGCCGCAGCGGCACGGATTCATCGCCGCGATCAGCTGGACGCGCGCCGGGAACGAGACGTGGGCGTTGGCGCGCGCGACGCTGACGATGCCGGCCTCGAGCGGCTGGCGCAGCGAATCGAGCACCGCGCGCTGGAATTCGGGCAGCTCGTCGAGGAACAGCACGCCGAGATGCGCGAGACTGACCTCGCCCGGCCGCACCTTGAGGCCACCGCCGACCAGCGCCGCCATCGACGCGCTGTGATGCGGCGCGCGGAACGGGCGACTGCGCACCAGGCGACCGTCGACAAGCGAGCCCGCGACGCTGGCGACCATCGACACCTCGAGCGCCTCGCTCGGTGTCAGCTCGGGCAGGATTCCGGGGAGGCAGGCGGCGAGCAGCGATTTGCCGGCCCCCGGCGGTCCGCTCATCAGCAGATTATGTCCGCCCGCGGCCGCGATCTCGAGCGCGCGCTTTGCGCTCTCCTGGCCTTTGACCTGCGCGAGATCGGGCCCGATGGCGGGCGGATCTGCCTCGCCGGGGGCGGGCGGCGACAGCACCGCATTGCCGCGGAAATGATTGAGCAACGCAATCAGATCGGCCGGGGCGAGCACCTCGATATCCCCCGCCCACGCGGCTTCGGCGCCCTGCGCGGCGGGACAGATCAGGCCGAGCGATCGCTCCGAAGCGTGGAGCGCGGCGAGCAGCACGCCCGGCGTCGGGGTTAACCGGCCGTCGAGCCCGAGCTCGCCCAGTACGACATAGCCTGACAAGGTCTCCGCATCGATCGCGCCCATCGCACCGAGCAGGCCGAGCGCGATCGGAAGATCGAAATGCGCGCCTTCCTTGGGCAGGTCGGCCGGCGAGAGGTTGACCGTGATCCGGCGCGGCGGGACGGCCAGGCCGATCGCGGCAAGCGCGGCGCGCACGCGCTCGCGCCCTTCGGCCGCGGCCTTGTCGGGAAGCCCGACGATGACGAAGGCGGGAACGCCGCTGGCGATATGCACCTGCACCTCGACGGCGCGCGCCTCGAGCCCCAGAAATGCGACCGTGGCGACATGCGCGACCATCGAGCCCCCTAGCCTCCCCTGTGTGAAGCCGCCGCGCGGATAAGTCGAGTGGTCGCGCGCTTGGATCTAAGGCGCGCTGGGGCTGCACAGATCCAGTTGGATAGCGTCGCGAGTGCGCGCGCAGAGGGACAGGGAATTAGGTATCGTCGCGAATTTGTCCGCGATGCAGCCGCTACCTATCCAGCCGCGTCCCTATCCTCGAGCGGTCGCTGCTCCAATGGATGTACATCGGTCTGCCGATTATTGCGCTCAACGGCACCATAGCTACGCCTTCCAGCTCCGGCGGCACGCGGCTGTCGGCGGAGCGGTCCCGATTGTCACCGAGCACGAAGAGATGGTTGGCGGGCACGACGACCTCTTGCACGTCATCGAACCGGAAGCGACCGATATTGAGCACTCGATGCGTTGACGCCTCGCCAGGGAGTTGCTCGGTCAGCATCGCGGCCGAATGCGCTCCTTGGTAGCCTGTAAATGTCGTCTGCCCGCTGGGAGATTGAACCGCAGGCCTCCCGTTCAGAATCGGCACGCCGCCACGCATGGCGAACCTGTCTCCCGGAAGTGCTGCGATGCGGTTTATCCGAACACTGTCCGGTCCTCTGAACATGACAATGTCACCCCGTCTAAATGGACCTCTCCACCGCATGTCGGCGATGAGCTTGTCGTCTTTAGCGATCGTCGGGGACATGCTTTCTGACGGTACGTAGAACGGCTTGTAGAAGCTGTGCATGAACGGCGTGGTGAACTGCGACAGAGATACCACGACCGTCGCTACTGCGACCACAACGTACCACCGCGACCAGCCCTGCGCGGGCAAGAGAAATCTGCTTTTACGCCAAGTCAGCACAGCAGGCACGACGAATAGCGCTGCCAACAAGCCGAGAAAAACGACAAGCACGAAGACCGCTCGACCGTAGCTGGTGATCGGAAGATGCCCCATTCCGAACGTCACCGGCACAGCCACGGCAAAGGGTGCAAGCAGGAACGGTACAGCTAAGCGCCAGTAGCCAAGGCGAAGCAGGCCCAGACCGGGGGCAATCAGGTTAAGCGCGGTAATGCCAAATCGTGCCGGAAATTTTCTCCGGCACTCTTGACCATGAACCCCATCGTTCATCCGGCGCCTCCACGCAAATCCCTGGCTATGAAGATCTTAGGGACTGAAAATGTGAATGCCTAACCATGGACATTAGCGCGAGAATGCGATCTCCGCCTTCCGCCGCTGTTGGCAGCTATCGGTGCCGCACGGCGATCAACACGAGCCGTGCTATGTTAGACGCACTCGCACGGCTTCAATGCCCTCTCGCTCCAGACAATTCGCTCGGAATGATCAGGAGCCCCTTGCTCCCACTGTTTGAAGCCGCCGCGCGGATAAGTCGAGTGGTCGCGCGCCGCTTGTACAAAGCGGTTCGCAGCGCCAACTGATGTCGATGATCAATCGCGAAAGACTGGCGCAGCTCCAGAAAATCCAGGCGGTGCGGACCGCCTTGTTCGTGCTCGGCGTGCTGCTGATGCTCGCCGCCCCCGCCGTCGGGCTGCTGCCCGGACCGGGCGGGATCCTCGTCTTCGCCGCCGGGCTGGCGCTCGCGCTCAAATATAGCGAATGGGCCAAGCGGCTCTATGTCCGCTTCAAGCGCAGCCATCCGCGCAAGGGCGCCTGGGCCGATTGGGGCCTG
>JAQGLH010000286.1 GCA_028293005.1 Alphaproteobacteria bacterium | reverse complement strand
TCGACCTCAATTATATGAACCTGCCGGTCGAGGAGACCTTCTTCCGGATGCTGCGCTACGGCGAGTTCGACATCGCCGAAATGTCGCTCTCTTCCTATACGGTGTCGCTGAGCCGCGACCCGCAGCGCTTCATCGCGCTGCCGGTGTTCATGTCGCGCTCGTTCCGCCACAATTGCATCTTCGTCTCGACCAACAGCGGGATCGAGAAACCATCGGACCTCGCCGGCAAGCGGATCGGCGTCCCCGAATATCAGATGACCGCGCCGGTCTGGATCCGCGGCATTCTCGAGGACGAATATGGCGTCCCGTGCGACTCTCCCTTCTATCTCACGGGCGGCGAAGAGCAGCCAGGGCGCGACGAGAAGCTCAAGCTCGATCTCCCCGACAAGATCAAGATCCAGCCGATCCCGTCCGACAAGACCCTCTCGCAGATGCTCGCCGACGGCGAGATCGACGCGCTGCACGCTCCGCGCGTGCCGAGCACCTTCTACAGCCGCCCCGATGCGGTGCGGCGGCTGTTCGACGATCCGGTCGCCGAGGAGAAAGCCTATTATCGCAAGACCGGCCTGTTCCCGATCATGCACGTCATCGCCATCCGCCGCGACGTCTACGAGCGCAACCGGTGGCTCGCACGCTCGCTCTACAATGCATTCGTCGCCGCGCAGCGTATCGCCTATGAGGATCTGAAGATCGGCGCCGCGCTCAAGACGTCGCTCCCCTGGCAGGTCGCCGCGGTCGAGGAGACGATCGCGCTGATGGGCGAGGATTGGTGGCCCTACGGCCTCGATGCCAATCGCAAGGTGCTCGACACCTTCCTGCGCTACCATCACGATCAGGGGCTGTCGCCGAAGCGGCTGAGCCCGGAGGATCTGTTCGCGCCGGAGACGCTGGAAGCCGCGAAAATCTGAGCGGTGGCGAACTGCTCGAGACAGCGCCCCTCCCTCTTGCGGGAGGGGAAAGCAGGAGCAAGGGGAAGCCCCTACCCCTCGCCTTCCTGCAGCTCGAGGTTGAGGTTCCCGGTCATGCGGATCAGCACCGAGAGGCAGGTTTCGAGCTCGTCGCGCGGAATGCCCTTTGATGCGATCACGTTGATCTCGATCGCGTGCGGCATCAATTGCTCCTCGAGCGCGCGGCCCTTGTCGGTCAGGCTGATGCGCAGCTTGCGACGGTCGTCGGGTTCGCGCTCGCGGGTCACCAGTCCCGCCTCGACCATGTCGTTGATCAGGCTGACCGTCGTCGCCTCGGTGACATGGGTGAGATCGCTGAGCCGCTTCTGGGTGATTCCATCCTCTTCCCACAATGCGCGCAGATAATACCAGAAGCCCGATTTGAGCCCGACCGGCGCGAGCCGCGCGTTGAGCAAGCGGTCGAAGCCGCGATGGCTGGCGCGGACCTGCCGGCCGAGGCTGCGATGCGCCGGAAGCTTGATCGGCATGGCTGTTCGAGAGGCCGCCGGAGCGAGGCTCACGCCGCTTCCGGCCGGATCCGATGCGCCTCGAATGCTGCGAAATCGAGCGTCTTCCAATCCATACTCTTGGGGATCACGCCTTCATAAGAGCGCAAGGTCACCGGCGGCGTGCGCGGCTCGGTCGCGCCAATGGCGGGGCCGCCGTCGCGCATTTTCCTCGCGGCGGCGATCATCTGCTTGCGGAACTGGATGATCGCAAGGTCGCTCGCGCCGAGCTTGTCGCCGGTGCGGTCGGCGATCCGGCCCATCGACTCCCACATCGCCATGTCTTGCGTGGGGATGCCCTTGATGCCGGTGAAGTCGCCGTGCTTCATCGCCTCACGGTCCTGCATGTAATTGTTGCCGGCGTTGCGCAGCTTCCTGAAGTCGGAATCGAGATCGATGCCGGGCAGGGCCGCGCAGAAGCGCCGCCATTCGTCCTGGTCGATGCCCTTGGTTTCGTGCCAGGCGACCCAATAGAACATGCAATTGCCGTCATCCATCGGCACCAGCATCTGCGATAGATGATATTGATTGTTGGGCGGGATCAGCACGGTGTACGGCGCGATGAAGATAGTCATTCGCACATAGACTTCGCTTTCCTCGCGGACGATCGGACGGCGCAACGCGACGTAGCGGAAGCCGTAGTCGGTCATCTCATATTCCATCCGCGGCGCCTTATCGACGGTCGGCCGAATCCAGGTGTCGCCGGTCGCTGTCGAGCCGCCGACGCCGTCGGCTGCGGGGATGTTGGTCGAATGCAGGCTCGAGCTGTGCGCCGAATCGATCGACCCTTCGAGCACCTGCGCCCAATTGCAGGCGACGTGCATCTTGACGATGCTGATCCTGGTGTCTGGTGTCGGTGCCCAGGCCGGGGTCTGGAACGGCGCGACCGCCGCCGGATCGCCCATCCATGCCCAGATGAAACCGCCGGCATCGTGGACCGGATAGGATTTGGTGCTCATCCCGACGCACATCCGTTTTGCGTTCGGCTCGCAGGCCATGTCGAGGACGTTGCCGCCGGTATCGAACTTCCAGCCGTGATAGAGGCAGCGTAGTCCGCCTTCCTCGTTGCGCCCGAAAAACAGCGAAGCACCACGGTGCGGGCATGCCTCGGCGAGCACGCCGACGTGGCCGTTGCTGTCGCGGAACGCGACCATGTCCTCGCCGAGCAGCCGCGCACGCACCGGCGGGCCATCGGCCTCCGCGACCTCTTCGCTCATGCAGACGGGCAGCCAATGGGCGCGCATGATTCGCCCCATCGGAGCATCGCCCTCCACCAGGCACATCAGTTCATTATCTTCAGGACTCACGTCGTCTTGCCTCGTTCCGGCCGGCACCGCATCGGGCGCGCGTGCAAAATGACTTCGATATCGAAGTGATATTCGCTACGATGCGATTTGTCCAGTTGTCCCGCGTGCGCCGATGGGATGATCCGTGCTAAGATCGCGGCCATAAGCGGGTAAAAAATGGAGGAGTGGATGGCCGTTTCCGCGCTTGGCTATTTCGGCGTGAGCGTCTCCGATCTCGACGCGTGGCGCGAGTTCGGAACCAACATATTGGGGCTGGAGCTGGCCGCGGACGACGCCGACGGGCTGCGCTTTCGCGTCGACGAGGCGCCGTGGCGCATCGCGGTCGAGCCGGGCGGCGCCGACGACCTCTTGTTCGCGGGCTTCGAGGCCGACAGCGAAGCGGAGCTCGAGACGCTGGCGAGCCGCCTGCGTGCGAGCGGCTTCGCGGTCGAGGAGGATCAAGCGCTCGCCAAGGAGCGCGGAGTCGGTCGTCTGCTGCGCACCAACGATCCCGACGGGCTGCGCTGCGAGCTCTATCATCGCCGCGAAGCGCGGGCGGAAAAGCCGTTCCACTCGCCTCTGGGTGTGAGCGCGTTCGTCACGGACGGGCGCGGTATCGGCCACCTCGTGATCGCGGTTTCGGACATCGCGGCGGCGCGCCGCTTCTACGAGGAATTGCTCGGCTTCCGCTTGTCGGATTCGATCGACATGAACATCGGCCCGGTCAGCCTGCGCACGATCTTCCTCCATTGCAATCCGCGCCACCACAGTCTCGCGCTGGTGCCGATCGACATGCCGAGAAGGCTGCACCATTTCATGGTCCAGGTCGCCGAGTTCGACAATGTCGGCGAGGCACTCGACCGGGTGAAGAAGGCAGGCATCCGCGTCGCCTCGACGCTGGGCAAGCACAGCAACGACCACATGCTATCTTTCTACATCGAGACGCCGTCGGGGTTCGAGGTCGAATATGGCTATGGCGCACGCGAGATCGACGATTCGGTCTGGGTGCCGGAGATCTACGACACGACCAGCCTCTGGGGCCACGACCGCGGGCCAGCCCATTAGAGCCAGCCCATTAAAGAATGCGCGATCCCCGGTTCAGGGGGACGATCTACCCCGCTTCACGCCGCGGTAGGCCCACGCTATCGGTCACGCTCCACAACATCAGCAGGTGAATCACGCATGGCCATTTCTCTTTACGCGGCAACCATTCCTTCCTGTCAGCAACTGCTGGGCGCCGTCGACGCCCTGCTCGACAAGGCCAAGGCCTATTGCGCGGAAAAGGGCATCGCCGAGGAAGAGATGATCAATGCGCGGCTGATCGAGGACATGCTGCCGTTCGCCTATCAGGTCCGCGCGACCGCGACCCATTCGCTCGGTGCGGTCGAGGCGATCCGGAACGGCACATTCTCTCCCGACCGCTCCCCGTGGCCCGAAACTTTCGCCGCGCTGAAGCAGCTCGTCGCCGAGACTCAAAAGGGCCTCGCCGCGCTCGACCCCGAGGAAATCAACGGCTTCGAGGGCCGCGACATGTGCTTCGAGTTGCCCGGTCTCCGCGCCGACTTCACGGCCGAGAATTTTCTTCTGTCCTTCTCGCAACCCAATTTCTATTTCCACGCCACGACCGCCTACGACATCATGCGAATGAAGGGCGTGCAGATCGGCAAGCGCGACTTCATGGGGGTGTGGCGGACGATCTAGACGGGCATTCTCCGCCTCGGCGCTGACTTTCCCATCGGTGAGGGGCGCGCGAGACTCTGGGCCAGCCGACGACGGATGCAAAAAGTGCATCTGTTCCGGCTTAAATTGCACTCGCGCTTCACCAATCGCTCGCTCAGTGAAAGCATTGCACAACCTCTGTGCCGCTGCGCGGGCGACATAGGGGCTGCGTGACCGGCATCCTTGCCGGTTGTCTGAATTTCCCAATGCGCCGGTGGGCGCATCATCCTCGGAGTTGATATATGCGAATTTTGCTTGCTTGCGCCGCTTTGCTTTCTGTTGCCCTTCCCGTCGCCGCTCAGGCCCAGACTGAAGCTACCGCCGGAGCCGCCGTCGCGGCGCCTGCCTCCGAGCTGCGCGTCGGCACGGTGCTGAGCACCGCCGACGGGCGCCGCGTCGGCCGCGTCAGCCGCATCTACAAGGCGAAGAACGGCACGCCGGTTTCGGCATCGGTCATCGTCGACGGCCGCTTCGCGGTGATTCCGATCGGAACGATCACTGCCAAGAACAAGTCGGTGGCGACGACCACGCTGACGCTCGCCGAGATCCGCAAGCTGAAGTAATTGCTGCCGCCGGCAAGCCCGGACGAAACCCAAGGCGCCCGCGACGAGAGATCGTCGCGGGCGCTTTCGTTTGGCCCGCGATCAAGTCAATGCGTGGCCGGAGCATGCTCCAGGAGTTGACCATCAAGTCGTGCAACCAGGTCGCGTGTACGAGGTCCCGGGGCGCCGGGGACATGACACGAAGCTTGAAACTCGGCTGCGGACAGCCCGGAACAGAGGGTGACGAAGCGCTGCATGGCGGTCGCGATGCTTGCCTCGATCGACTGCCATTGACTGCCGCGCTCGGTCAGGCGCGCCTGCAGGACGTCATGCTGTTCGAGGAGGTTGGTCCGCTCGAGCAGCAGTTGATCCATCGATGTTTTCAACTGGCTGGTTGATGCATCGCATCTCGCCTGGAGCACCGCGAGCTGATCGGCAGGATAAGAGCCTTGGCATTCCGCGAGGAGCGCCTGAACGCGATTGTTGAGGTCGTTCATGCGCTGATCGAAATTGGCTTGTTTGGACGTCCAGTCGGTGACGTTCATCTGGATTGCCTCGGCGGTAACGAGGTTGCCCTCGGCGTTCGCCAGTACCGTAGC
>JAQGLH010000273.1 GCA_028293005.1 Alphaproteobacteria bacterium | reverse complement strand
GCGGCCCGCGCAACGCTCGGCGCGGCCGGGATCATCGTGCTCGACAATCGGGCGATTGCGGCCGGGCCGCTGGCGATCGGCGGGCTAGACGACGATCTCACCGGCCACGCGCGTCTCGGCGACGTGGTGGACGCGCTCCGCGGCCTTCGCGGCGCAAGGCTGCTGGTCAGTCACAGTCCGGATCCATTTCCGGATGTGCCGCCAGACATCGGGCTGATGCTCGCTGGCCATACCCATTGCGGCCAGATCCTCCTGCCGCTGGTCGGCGCCCCCGTGACAATGTCGCGCTACGGAGATCGTTATGCCTGTGGGTTCGTGCGCGAGAATGGCAAGCTGCTGCTCGTCACCGCCGGAGTCGGGACGAGCATCGCACCGCTCCGCATCGGCGCGCCGCCCGAGATGTGGCTGCTCGTGCTCGGCGGGCGGCGCTGACCCGCGCGTGCGCAATCAGGCGGAACGACATCGCGAACGCCGGGTTGAGCCTGCGTCAGGCGTGCTGACGCAGGGAGACTGAAATGCTGCGAGCGATAGGATGCGTGGTGGTGGTCGTGATCGTCATTGCGCTGCTGATGGTCTTCGGCGTGCTCAAGGCAATCTTCTAGGGCTTTCCGTCAGGTGGATCACCTGGCGATTCGGAAAGCGACCACACGGCAAGACGAGGCACCGACCGGGGGTTCGCATCACACGAACCCCCGCTTTCTCCGCGTGGTCAGGCGCCGCGGCCGGTCTCGAAGAGGAACCAGGCGCGCTCCTCGGCGAGATCGGTCCATTCGTCGATCATCCCCGCTGTGGCATTGTCTCCGGCCGTCTCGACCGCCTCCTTCGCTTCGCGGAGCAGTTCGACATATTTCAGATTGTCGCGGTGGAGCTCGGCGAGCATCGCCTTGGCGCCGACGAAATCCTCGTCATTGTCCTCGATCCGCTGCAGCCGCGCGACGTGGCCGATCGAGCGCAACGTCGTCGCACCGATCTTGCGCACCCGCTCGGCGATCGCATCGGTCGTGCCGAGGATCTGCGTCGCCTGCTCGTCGAGCATCAGATGATAGTCCCGGAAATGCGGGCCCGAGACATGCCAGTGGAAATTCTTGGTCTTGAGGTAAAGCGCATAGCTGTCGGCGAGCAGCGCGTTGAGCGCGTCGGCCACAGACGTTATCGCATTGGTTTCCAGATCGCTTGGGGTCTTCAGCGCTGCGGGCGTGGACACCTGTCATCTCCTCCTGGTGGGTGATCGTAAAACCAGGCAGGAGGCCAAAGGGTGCCGGGAGAATTTCAGCTTTCGGTGATCGACCCCGTAGATCAGTCAAACCATGCGGAGCTCATTCGCGCTCGGTTCCACTGTTTAGGTCAGGCGTAGCGCGTTGACCGCGACAATGAACCCAACCAGCAGAAACAGGCAGGCGACCACGATCCGGATGGCGGTCAGCGGCAGCAACTCGCCCAACCGCGGCCCGAGCAAGGCGGCGGGGGCGTTGGCGGCGACAATTCCCGCGGTGGCGCCGAGCGCCGCGAGCGCAAGCGAATCATATTGCGCGGCAAGGGCGCCGGTCAGGAACTGTGTCCTGTCGCCGAATTCAGCAACGAAGAAACTGCCGGCGGCGGTAACGAACGCCGGCGTCCTCCAGCCGGTGACGCTCACACGCGGGCGAAGCGAGATCAGGCCGCTGCCCCCGGCGAACAGCAAGCCGAGCGCGACGAGCAGCGAAACCGCGCGGAGGGTGATCATGTCATGGATAAGGATGCCGCCCGCCGCCGCGATCAGGCTATTCGCGAGTGCCGCGAGCGCGACACCGGCGAGAATCGAGGCGGGGCGCCCGTAGCGCAGCGCCAGCGCCACCACGAGCAGCTGCGTCTTGTCGCCGAATTCGCCAAACGCGGCGGCAATGAAAGTCGTGAGGAGCGGTTCCACCGTCAGCCGTTGAGCCGCACCGAAACCGACGCGATGATTGCTTCGCTGGCCTGCTCGTCGCTGCGGCTGCAGTCGATGGCATCGTGGAGGCGGTCGAGGTAGAGCGCGGTGGAACAGCTCGCCCGGCACCATTTCTTGTCCTGCGCCATTGCGCGCTCCAGCGCTTCGGCAAGGCGGACCGTCGGCAACAGGCCGTAAGCGGCCGCGAGGGTGCGAATGCCGATGATCGATGCGGCGAAGTCGCGTTCACGGGCTCTGCCCGAAAGTTGCTCGAGGCTCGCCAGCCGCTCGCCGAGCTGCGCCCGGACCAGCATCATCGCGTCAAGTTCCTCGCGCATTCCCCTACTCCCCATATCGATCGATGGAGGATGCGCGCACATGGTTACCAACGGGTTAAACGCCGATCAGCCGCGCGCAGGCGTATCGAGCCCCGGTCCAGCGCTGGCCCAATCCCGCTCTCACCTTGACAGCCGCAGAGGAAGGAGGCAGAGGCACGACCGATAGCGGCGGCGGCAACGCCGCTCTTTTTTCATTCATCCTTATTCAAGAGGCTGTCATGGCCAAGCCAGCAACCGTCAAGATCAAGCTCGTCAGTTCGGCCGATACGGGTTTCTACTACGTCACCAAGAAAAATCCGCGGAACATCACCGAGAAGATGACCTTCCGCAAATACGACCCGGTCGCGCGCAAGCACGTCGAGTTCCGGGAAGCCAAGATCAAATAAGCAGCGGACGATGCCCTCCGCGCTCCGCTCACGCCGGCGCGGCCCTCGTTCTTCACGCGCTTGAACGTGGCCTTTCCCCGGCCGCTGGCGGCGCTGCGCATCCTGATCCTGGTGGCGGCGCTGTTCTTCGTCGGCCCGTTCGCGCCCCACGCGCTGCTCGCCCCGTCGCGCACCGATGGGCCCGCGACGATCATCTTCAAGCCGGTCGGCCTCGACAGCGATGATCCCGCGCGCACGAGGCTCGGCGCGCTCACCTTCTTGCACGGCTGGTCGCTCGACAGCCCCAATCTTGGTTTCGGTGGCATCTCGGCGCTTCATGTCGATGGCCGCGATGTGACGGCGCTGAGCGATGCCGGAGCGTTGATTCGCTTTGCGCTCCCCCCCGGCATGCCGGCCAAAGGCATTTTCGAAGTGCGGGGCAGGATCGATCCTTTGCCGGTCGGACTGCGCCCGCCGGTGCGCAAGCGCGACCGCGATACTGAATCGATGGCGCTCTCCGGCGGTCACGCCTGGATCGGCTTGGAGTGGCGCGGCGCGATCTGGCGCTATGCCATCCCGAGCTGGCGCAGCGATGCCCATCAGGCGCCAGCGGCGATGCGCAAGTGGCCGAACAACAGCGGCGCCGAAGGGCTCGTGCGGTTGCAGGACGGGCGCTTTCTCGTGCTCTCGGAAGCCGCGAGGCGCAGCGACGGGACCAGCGAGGTTCTGCTGTTCGACGGCGATCCCGCGTTGCGCGGCACGGAGTGGCATAGTCTCGGCTACCGCGCGCCCGCGGGCTATCGGCTGACCGATGCCGCCGTGCTGCCCGATGGACGGCTGCTGCTCCTCAACCGCCGCTTCACCTTGCTCGACGGCATGTCGGCCAAATTGGTCCTGGCGAGCCTGCCCCAACCAGGCGAGGCTGGGGTCATTGCCGGCGCCGTGATCGCCGACTTCCAGCCGCCGGTGACGGTCGACAATATGGAGGCGCTGAGCCTGACCCGCGAGCACGGCCGGACGATCGTCTGGATTGCATCCGACGACAATTTCAGTCCGCTCCAGCGGACGTTGCTGCTCAAATTCGTGCTGAACGAATAGTCGCGGGGGAAAGGGCGAAGCCGGCCTTCAAGGCCGGCTATCGCGCGATCAGGCCGAAGCCGTCTCGACTTCCTTCTTCGCGATCTCGCGCTTCAGACGGCGCGCATTGAGGCTCAGTTTCTCGTCGGCTGTCTTGCGCAGCCAATTGTCGAGGCCGCCGACATGCTCGACCGAGCGCAGGCCGTTGGTCGACACGCGCAGCTTGATGCTACGGCCGAGCGCGTCGGAGATCAGCGTCACATTCTGCAGATTCGGCAGATAGGTGCGTTTGGTCTTGTTGTTGGCGTGGGATACGTTGTTTCCCACCAGCCGGCCCTTTCCGGTCAGCTCGCAAATACGCGACATCTTATCTCTTCCTGGATTGGGGAAAGCTTCCCCCTGAAAGGGGGCGCGGATAGCCGCAAGCGCCGCTCTCGTCAACCGTTTCGCGTGCGCGACGTCAACCGTTTCGCCTGCGCAATGGGCGAGACGTGCCGGTGATCGGCCGTGCGCGGCGCTCGTAAAGCAGGGTTAGCTCCCAAAGTCGTTGCGGGAGTGCAACCGATTGGCGCAAGCCGCGTTGTTTCGCCCTGAGCCCCAGTGGCTCGCAGTGGAGGAATTTTTATGTCCCGTAAGGTCCTGGCCGTTCTGGCCGTCATCGTTCTAATCGTCATCGTCCTGTTCGCTTCCGGCTTCTGGTCCGTCGACCAGACCCGCGAAGGAGCGCTCCCCGACGTGAAGGTGAGCGCGGAAGGCGGGCAGCTCCCGGCGTTCGACGCCCAGTCCAAGGAAGTGGTCGTCGGCACGACTCCGACCACGGTCGATGTCCCAAAGGTGCAGACTGAGAAGACCACGATCGACGTGCCGGTGGTCGGCGTCAAGGACAACGGGAACCAATAAGGACCGGAGAGGAGGGCCGCGATGCCGATCACGCTTATCATCGCGGCTCTTCTCCTGCCGCCTCTCGCGCTTTTCCTCGATGAAGGCGTGTCGCGCAATTTCTGGATCGATCTGGCGCTGACCTGCCTCGGCTTCGTCCCTGGCGTGGTCTTCGCGTTCGTCGTGCTGATCGCCAAGCGCCGCCGCGGCGCGGCCGATTCGGCCTAGACCAGACCGCGGTCGCCGCCGCAGCGCTTCGCGCACTGGCCTCGCGCTTCGCGCACTGGCCTCGCGCTCCGCCGCGGCCTAGTCTTGATAATGGCCTTCCCGCTTCCCGACCCGATGAGGATTGCGCTCGACGAAGCTCGCGGTGCGGCGCGCCTGGACGAAGTCCCGGTCGGCGCGGTGGTCACGCGGCGCGGCGAGGTGATCGCGACGAGCGGCAATGCGATGCGCAGCGCTTTCGATCCGACCGCGCATGCCGAGATCGTGGTGCTGCGCGAGGCCGGGCGGCTGCTCCGATCCGCGCGGCTCGACGAATGCGATCTGTGGGTGACGCTCGAGCCGTGCGCGATGTGCGCGGGCGCGATCGCGCTGGCCCGAATCGCGCGCCTCTATTTCGCGGCCCCTGACCCCAAGGGCGGCGCGGTGCTGCACGGCCCGCGCCTGTTCGGCCAGCCGAGCTGCCACCATGCGCCCGAAGTCTATGCCGGGATCGGCGAGGAGCAAGCCGCGGCGCTGCTGCGCGAGTTTTTCAGGGAACGGCGTTCCCGCCCGCTCAACGGAGGGGAATAAGGGTGGGGAGCGGAAGCGCCGGTTCGATGCCGGCGGTATTGCCTCTCCCAAAGCTCGCTTCGCTCACCCACCCCATCCCTTCGTGAACGCTAGACTCTGGTGTCTTCGACCGGGACCACTCTGATCTCGACGCGGCGGTTCGCCTGCTTGCCAGCTTCGCTGCTGTTGTCGGCGAGCGGCTGGCTCGAGCCGAACCCCTGCGCTCCGATCCGGGCGGTGCTGACGCCGCGTGCCGTGAGATAACCGGCGACCGACTGCGCGCGATTGCGCGAGAGCGGGATGTTGATCGCGTCGCCGCCGGTCGAATCGGTGTGCCCGTACACGTCGATATAGGTCGACGGATAAGCCGCGAGCGTCTGTGCGACCTGGTCGAGCGTCGATCTGAACTGCGGCTGGATGGCATAGCTGTTGGTGTCGAAGGTGACGCCTGCCGGCATGTTGAGCACGAGCTGATCGCCCTGACGCGTCACGTCGATGCCGCTGCCTGCGGTCCGTTCGCGAAGCTCACGCTCCTGCTTGTCCATATACGCCCCGATCGCTCCGCCCGCGACCGCGCCGATGCCAGCACCGACGATCTTCTCGGTGCGGTCGCGCTTGCCGCCGACCAGATCGCCGGCGAGATAGCCGCCGACGACTCCCAGTCCGGCGCCGATCGCGGCCTTGGAGACGTGGCGCTCGCCGGTGGTGGGATCGGTGACGCAGGCCGCAGTGGCGGCGATGAGCGCCGATGCTCCGATAACGGCCGTGATACGCTTGGACGCAAACATACTCTTCCTTCCATTGATGATGGTTCGGTCCCAACCACCGCCGCTCGCGGCTTGTTCCGCTTCCGGCTCGATCGCTTCCGCCCAGCGACCCC
>JAQGLH010000220.1 GCA_028293005.1 Alphaproteobacteria bacterium | reverse complement strand
GATGGCGCCTTTTCTCGATTTGAAAGGTGAAAATCTACTTCGCGGCGTCGGAAACCGCATCGCCCGCCGACGAAACGTCCTTGCCGGCGCCGTCGACCGTGTTGCAGGCCGCGATTGCGAGGCTGCCCGTCAAGGCGATGATGGTGATAATCTTGCGAACCATGGTCTGTCTCCTGAAGATCCCGTGTGCCGTGAGCGACCCATCGGGAGGGCTGGCGAAGTTAAAATGCGCGCCTTCTTAATTTGGTTCCACCGCCGTCACAACGTGATTTCACGCTGATCTGCCCGCTCTGGGTGTCGCAAGGGCGCTTAAAAATTTTGAGCCCGGAGGCGCCACCGGGGGGGGAGGTTGGCGCGTCCGGGCTCATGTCTTGGATAGCGAGAGCGGGGGGGCAAAAGGTCACTATCCGAATTGTTGAACGTCGAAGCTGGAATGGGGTTCCCCGAAAATTGCAAAAAAAGCCGGCCGCGGACTTTTCGGGCGGTGATCGAACCCTTTTTCCGGCGATGCTTATTTCCAGGTCGCGCCGACCTTGCCCGCACCGGTCCGGCCTTGCGGGCAGGCTGGGGCGGGCAGGCTGGGGCGGGCAGGCTGGAGGAAACCCTTGCCGCGCCCGGCGGTTGGTAGGCCCGTAGAAGGAGAGATGACGTGACCAAGCCGCCCCCCGCCACGCCCCATTCCGACATCGACGGCGTTCATCAGGACGAGCGCCGCAACACCGATGTCGCAGCCGATCTCGGCCAGAGCGCTGGCGACGTAGAGCATGCCAAGAAGGCGTCGCGCGCCCGACCGCCGCTCTCTGACGACCAAGACAGCCGCGACGATCGAAGCTGATGTCTTACCCGTCGCCCTTGTCGATAACCATGACCGCAAGCGAATAGCGGCCGGTCTCACTGTCGCGCTCGATCGTCGAGCGCAGCTGGCGCGAGAGGCCGGTGACGATGCGGTCGAAACGGTCGAACAGCTGGGCGTCGCGATTGGTCTCGCCGCGCAAGCTTTCCGATTCCACCACGAGCGTCGCGGTCCGCCCGCCCTCATTGCCGGTCAGCGCGATCCGGGCCGGCGCGGCGCCCGAAAACATCACGAACTCGATAATCTCGGTAATCAGGAACGCGACCGACACCGCCACGTCCTGCGTCACATAATAGGATTCGATGTTGACGCTGATCGCCATATGCGCGGCGGATGAAGGCGCGGTGGCGCGCAGATTGGCAGCCAGCTCGGAGATCAGCGGTTTGAGCGCGACACCGCGATTTTCCTCGAGCTCGGCATAATGGTTGCGGTGGACGACCGCGAGCGCGTCGACCCGCCGCTGGATCGAGGCGTAAGCGGCGGCGACGTCCTCGTTGCGCGAGCCTCGTGCATGCAGGTTGAGCAGCGACGCGACGACCTGGAGGTTGTTCTTGACGCGATGATGGACCTCGCGGACCAGCCGCGTCTGGCGCGCGACTGCCGCCTCGAGCTCGGCCTCGTGCCGCGCCACCGTCCTCGCCACTTTGTCGAAAGCCTGGCCAAGCTCGCCGATTTCGCGAGCGGGGGTCGACAGCTCGGGGAGCGCGATCTCGCGGTCCCCAGGTCGATATTCGGAAATCGCCCGCTGCATCCGCACCAGCGGCTTGAGCAGCAGCCGGTCGACGATCAGCCAGCCGATCGCGGCGGCGCTGATCCACATCATCACCGGCAGCAGGATCATCAGCAGCTCGGCCGCGCTGATTGGATTTGCCGCAGCGACCATGCGCAGCTCGAGCTGGCCGTCGCCGACCGGTTGCGACAGCCGCACCGCGCTTGCCCACGGACGCGGCTGGTAATCGTCGTGGAGCATCATTCGCCGGCCGTCTTGCACCAGCTCGAGGTCGAACTTGCGCTTGCTCGCCGGCGTTGCCGCCAGCGCGTTGATCTCCGCGCGCGAATATTGGCCGAGCGCATCGACCTGTTCCTGGTCGTCGAGCAAGGCAAAGCGCAGCGCGTCGCCGTCTTGGCTGATCTCGACGAGCGTGCGCCTGTCGGGGCGGCGATCACGCGCTCGATCATCCGGGCGGTGAGGGGGCCGGGCGCGGAGGGGCGGCGGCACGAAGCCGGGAGTCGCGCAGCGCAGCCGGCCACCGGCGTAAAGCGCATAGGAGCCGCCGAATGCGCGCGCGCCGGACAACCGCCGCAGCGTCGCTTCGCATATGCCCGATTCAGGCGGCGTCGCGGCGACTGCGATGCTTGCGGCATGAATGGTCAGCGCGCTGCGTGAGATCGCGGCGTCGAGCCGTTGCGCGCTGAGCGCAATCTGGGCGACGATCTCGTCCTGCTCGTCGGCGCGATTTTGCTGCGCGCTCTGAACCGAGGCGAGAATCGCGATCAGCCCGAGCGGGAACAATCCCACGCTCAGGATCAACAGCATCTTCAAGCCGGTCGACAATCGAGCGAATTGAGATGCAATCCAGCCGCTGTCCTCGCTGATCACGATGGTCCGATCACGGTCGTCCAATCAGGGTCGTCCAATCAGGTGGTCCCGAACGTCTTTCCCGCGCGCCTTCCTGACGGTTGAGGCGCGCGATGGCTAGCGGCTTTGTACCGTGCAGGCGCACCAACGTTGAAAAATCTTGCGAGGAATTTTGATCGCGGAATGGTCGACGATCGCCCGGCGGAGGCAGCGCCCGGATTATCCGAGCTTGCCGAGCAGATCGAGCAGATCGGTCGGAATCTGTTCGTTCAAGGTCTCGTCGTAGACCGAGCGCAACGCCCGGCCCACCTCCGGCGATTCGGTGGTCTTTTTCTTGGCTCGTGGCTTCACTTTGGTCCCGCTGGAAGGCCGCTCGGATTTGCGTCGGCGCGCCCCATCCTTTTCATTATCCACGCTCAAAATATTACCCCTCGCGCCCGGAGCCACGCCGCCCGGCATTTTGTCATGCCTGCGCGACCAGCCGACTGCTGCCGAGCTTGAATATCAGGCCCCACGCCCGCCGGCGAATAATGTGGCGGCGGTGGCATGGAAACAAAA
>JAQGLH010000384.1 GCA_028293005.1 Alphaproteobacteria bacterium | reverse complement strand
GCCAGTTCAAAAAACATGCTGCTATAGGCGCGCCTGCCTGAAGAGGCTGCTCCCCGGTAGCTCAGCGGTAGAGCAACCGGCTGTTAACCGGTTGGTCGATGGTTCGAATCCGTCCCGGGGAGCCATTTTCCGCAATTGATTTGAGCGCTGCCCGCACCGCGACCCGCGAGCGCTCTGGCGTCCTCACCGACCGCCAAAGTCTGTTCCAGATCAATAGTCTGGCGCACGCAGCAGAGACGCGACGCTTGCAATGTTCCACCTCTGTTCTATGATCGTGCCATGACCCGCCGTTCCGGCAGCGCCGATCTTCCGCTTCATGGCGGCCGCGTGCCGGCGTGGCTCGGGCAGCGGATGACCCGGCTGGGCGCGGTGATCGCAAAAGCGATCGTCCACCATTACGGCCGTGACGAATTTCTGCGGCGCCTCGCCCACCCCTTCTGGTTCCAGTCGTTCGGCGCGGTGATGGGGATGGACTGGCATTCGTCGGGCATCACGACCAGCGTCATCGGCGCCTTGAAGCGCGGGCTGACGCCGCTTTCCGGCGAACTCGGCATCCACGTCTGCGGCGGCCGCGGCAAACACTCGCGCAAGACGCCGGACGAGCTCGCAGCGGTCGGCAGCCGCACCGGGCTCGACGGCGCGGCGCTCGCGCGCAGCAGCCGGCTGGTCGCGAAGGTCGACAGCGCCGCCGTGCAGGACGGTTTCGACCTCTATCTGCACGGATTCATCGTCACCGACGACGGCAAATGGGTCGTCGTCCAGCACGGGATGAACGGCCGGCTGGCGCGGCGCTATCATTGGCTCTCGGAAGGGCTGGAAAGCTTCGTCGAGGCCCCGCACCATGCGATCGACGGAAAAGCCGGCGGTCAGATCGTCAATCTCACCGACCGGCGCGCGGCGGGATCGCGCCAGCGCCAGCTCGAGCTGCTGCGCGACTGGAGCCCGGATCGCATCGTCCGCGAATTGGCCGCACTTGGGCCGCCTCCGCCTCCCAGCGACCAGCAGCTGCTTCCGCATTTGATCATGCCCGAGCACCATGACGTGCGCCCCAAGGATGTCGCCAGCCGCCGGCTGCACGGCGCGCTTGCCGCCGCCGCCGAACAGGGGCCTAAAGATTTCGCCGAGCTGATGCTCGTCCCGGGCGTCGGCGCGCGGACGGTGCGATCGCTGGCGCTGGTTGCCGAAGTCGTGCACGGAACGCCGTGCCGGTTCAGCGATCCCGCGCGGTTCTCGCTCGCGCACGGCGGCAAGGATCGTCATCCCTATCCCGTCCCACTCGAGGTCTTGGATCAGACGATCGCGGTGATGAAGTCCGCAGTCGAAAAGGCAAAGCTCGGCAACGACGAGAAGCTCGATGCGATCCGGCGCCTCGACACGCAGGCACGGCGGCTCGAGCGCACCGCCGCCGGACCCTCGCTTGACGCATTCATCGCCGAGGAGCGCGCGCGATCGCATTCCTACGGCGGGCGAAGCGTGTTCGGGCCAGAACCCGCACCCGACGCGCGGCAGGCAGGCTAGCGCCGGCCGCAATCGCGATGACACAATCGCGATGACACAATCGCGATGACGCAATCGCGATGACGAGGGTTCCGTCCTCTCCCGCTGTCGTCCCGTCACGCACGCTCGTCCGGACAGGAACATTGTCGATCATCCCGGGTTGCCAGAGACAGTCGAGGAGCCAGAGACAGTCGAGGAGGACGTCCACCATGGCAACCACCAAACAATCCAATCAGAATGAGTCGGGCTGGAGCGGCAGCGCAGGCGTTCTTGTGGGGGCAGCCGTCGCCGGTGCTGCGATAGGCCTCGCCGCCAATGTCGGCCGCAAATTGTTCGTCCAGTTCGGCAGCGCCGCCGCCGGCGACTGGTCCGAGGCGCTCAAGGCGGAGCATCAGATGACGCTGGCGATCTTCGACAAGATCGAGGCGACCGAGGACGCACAGACGATGATGCGGTCGCATTTGCTCGCCAAGCTCAAATACGCGTTGACCAAGCATGCGCTGCAGGAAGAGAATGTCATCTATCCCGCGCTTCGCGAAGCCGGCGAGACGGCGGAAGCCGACCAGCTCAACGCCGATCATGGTTATGTGAAGACCTACCTCTACGAGCTTGAAACGATGGATAAAAACGAGCCGAACTGGCTCATGCGGGTGGGCGATTTCCGGACGATGATCGAGGAGCATATGCGCGAGGAGGAGAATGACGTCTTTCCCCGCTTCCGCGCCTTGCTGTCCGAGCAGAAGAACAAGGAATTGACCAGTCTGATGAACAAAGAAGGCTTCAAGTTCGCCTGAGGCACGACCTCGGGACCTTTCGCTCACACCCCTCCCGGTTCAAAACAATGGGGCGCCGCCTTCACAAGGTGACGCCCCATTTCAGATCGGATCAAGACGCTAGTTGGTGACGGCGTTCTTCTCCGCGGGCGTCATGGCGTCGGCGTTGAGATCGGCGTCGTCGATCGCCTCCTCCTTGGCCTCTCCGGTATCGCGCGTCACGTCGGCCTGGGCCTCCATCTGGTCTGCGGCGGGCCCGGACATGTTGTCGGCCGCTGCGTCCATCGCCTCCGCCTTATTCTCCATATTTTCCTGCGCCTGCTCGCCAAGCGCGTCATCCCCTTTGCCGCCGCACGCAGCGAGAGCGAGGCATCCGGCTGCGACTGCGGCAATGATTGAAGCTTTCACATTATTTCTCCTGTTTGGCGACATGCGCACTTATCCCGAAGCAGGAGATCAGCGCGCAAATCCGGTTCCAAACGCATTGGGCGGGGGCTTGGCTCCTGCGAGGCGATAATCCTTCGGCGACAAGACCGGGAACGGCTCACCAACGATCACCGGCCCACGGCAACGAAGTCTCGGCCGCGCTCATTGTCGAATTGAAACGATCCTCTTAAGGTCCAAGTGCCTAAGAAGTATTTGGAAGCACAATTTGCGCCAACTGCTTCGTATCGGTGCAGGTCCAATCGCTGCGATCTGGGTTTCGAAAACAGGAGGAACAAATATGCGTTTTGGATCCACTCTTCTCGTCGCTTTCGGACTGTTAGCAGCTCCGGCTTTCGCCGCGGACGACGGCCCTTCATTCAACAAGGGACATGTTTGGGAATATGGCCAGATCAAAACCGTCGACGGCCATTTCGACGACTATATGAAATGGCTCGCGGGCCCCTGGCAAGAGCAGCAGGAAGCATTCAAGAAGGCCGGCTACATCGTCAGCTACAAGGTGCTGCTGGTCGCGGATGCGCGCAAGGACGAGCCGGACATCATCCTGGCCACCGAATATGCCAACATGGCGGCATTCGACCGGTCGACCACCGAAGAATATAAGATGGGCGAAAAGATCTGGGGATCGATGACCAAGGCTTCGCAGGAACAGGCGGCGCGCGGCGCGATCCGCACCATCCTGGGCAGCATGGTGGTGCGCGAGGCGGTGTTGAAATAACCGACTACGATTGAATCGGACATGGTGGCCGATGGTCACCATGCCATTCACCCGATGTTCGCGACCGACGTCAGCGATTCGATCTCAGTGCGGCGGCGTATTCCTCCGCCGCCGCCACGACGTCGAGCCATCGATCGCGCTCCTCCTCCGCATCGGCGAGCGCGCGATGCGCCGGCGCGCGATTGGCGCGGCGCAGTCCCACGAGCGTCACGACTTGCTCCGCCGCATCCGAGAGTTGCGCGGGATCGACGACGCGCGCAAGGATCCGCTCCGCCGCCTCTTGCTGAGCCTCCTCGGTATCGCGCAGGCGCAGCGCGCGGCGCGGCAGGCCCGCGGCCCGAAGCAGGACGCTGAGCCACTTGCCATCCCATGACGGCGCAGTGGCAAGCAGATCGTGGCCGGCAAGCGTCTCAACCATTCGCCGGGCCACCGCATCGTGCGGCATCCCCGCTGCTTTCAGGATGGCCCGCGGGATGCGGTGGATGTCCTCTGCCGCTGCACTCCACTCCTCCCAACCCGGCGCCGGGCGGATCAAGTGGGCTTCGCCGCGGCCATCCTCGAACACCCACGCCACCTCGATCGGGTAACTTTCGTCAGAGAGCGAGGAAGCTTCGAAATCGAGGAAGACGCGCACCGCCTGGCAACGCGCCAGCACACGATCGGACGCACTGCGGGGGCCCGGAAAGAGCGCATCGGCGCCGATGCCGCACATCAGAAGTCGGCGCAACTCGCCATTCGACCGATGTTGGACAGAGCACGATCTGCCCTGCCTCGATCAGCTTCCGCTCGGCTTCATCCAGGATGCGGTGCCGGTAGAGGGTGATTTCAGCGGTGCGCGCCGGTAAAGCCCGCCTGGGTCATGGAGCGGCGGCTTGGCGCGGGGGCGGCCGACGTGGACCAGCACCTCGCTTTCCTCGATCGGCGTCAGGAACTCGATGCCGAAACGTCCGCGCGCGGCCCAGGCGACGCGCGCCGGGACGATCGTCTCGCCGCGCTCGAACACCAACTCGCAATTCACCGGCGGCATCGTCTCCGCCTCGAGCAAGGCGCCGTTTTGCGAGAGGTTGCGGAGGCGCACATCCATCAGGCCGCTCGGGAGCCGCACCTTGGCGGCGATAAGCACGAGCGAGCGCTTGCTGCGCCGCTTGTGCGCGCCGTCGTCCTCGTCTTCCATGCCCATGCTCACGCCCAATTCGTCGCCCCATTCCTCAATGCCGAACGCTATTCCTCCTGCACCGAGCACAATCGGCGCCAGGGCCCTAAGGGACGGTTAAATTCCCCTCAAAAGCGCGACTTTTTCGCGCCTCAAAGCACGCCGTGGCAGTGCTTGTACTTGCGCCCCGAACCGCACGGGCAAGGCGCGTTGCGGCCGACCCTGCCCTCCTCTTCCTCGGCAAGCGCTTCGGCCGGCATCGGCGGCTTGGGCATTTGCAGCGGCGGCAGGCGGGAAAGGATGTTGCCGGTCGCGGAATCGATGTCCGCACTGTCATCGTCGCCGCTGAACGGATCGATATGGGTGGTGATGAAATCCGGCAGCTCGGGCAAATCGCCGAGTTCGCCGAAATCGGCCAGCGAGGAATCCTCCTCGACGGTAAAGCGCGCGTGCGCCAACGTGCGCGTCACGCCTTCGCGGATCGCAGCCAGCATCCGCTCGAACAGCGCGAACGCCTCATGCTTGTATTCGTCGATCGGCTTCTTCTGCGCATAGGCACGCAGGTGGATGACCTGGCGCAGCGCGTCGAGCGTCGCGAGATGGTCCTTCCAATGCTGGTCGAGCGACTGCAGCAACACGCTCTTTTCGACCTGAATATAGGAATCGGGCGGCAGCACCGCCGCTTTCTCGGTCATCTCCGCGTCGGCCAGCGCGCGGATCCGCTCGACGAGCAATTCCGGCTCGACCGCTTCCTCGGCCAGCCACTCGTCGATCGGCGGCTGGAGGGCGAACACATCCTCGATACGCTCCTTGAGCAGCGCGACGTCCCATTGCTCCGGATAGCTGTTGGGCGGACAGGCTTCGCCGACGATCGAATTGACCGTCTCGGCGCGCATGTCCTCGACGACATCGCCGACGGTGTCCGCATCCATGATGTCGGCGCGCTGCTCGTAGATCACCTTGCGCTGGTCGTTCATCACGTCGTCGAACTCGACGACCTGCTTGCGAATGTCGTAGTTGCGCGCCTCGACCTTCTTCTGCGCGGTCTCGATCGCCTTGGAGATCCACGGGCTGACGATCGCCTCGCCGTCCTCGAGATTCTTGTTCATCAGCCGCGCGAACATCGTCTGCGGCCCGAAGATGCGCAGCAGATCATCGTCGAGGCTGAGGTAGAAGCGGCTGAGGCCGGGATCGCCCTGGCGGCCGGAACGACCGCGAAGCTGGTTGTCGATGCGGCGGCTCTCGTGGCGCTCGGTGCCAAGCACGAACAGTCCGCCGGCCGCGAGAACGCGTTCCTTCTGCTCGGCGACTTCCGCGCGGATGCGGGCGAGCGCGGTGTCGCGCTCGGGGCCCTCGGGCAGGGCGCTGAGCTCGTCGTCGATCCGGAAATCGACGTTGCCGCCAAGCTGGATGTCGGTGCCGCGGCCGGCCATGTTGGTCGCGATCGTGACCGCGCCCATCGCGCCGGCCTGCGCGACGATATGCGCCTCATGCTCGTGATATCGGGCGTTGAGCACCTCGTGCCTGACGCCTTCGCGGTTGAGATATTCGGACAAAAGCTCCGATTTCTCGATCGACACGGTGCCGACCAGCACCGGCTGGCCGATCTCCTGCTTCTCCTTGATCGCCTTGGCGATCGCGGCGAACTTGTCGCCGATGTTCTTGTAGAATTCGTCATCCTCGTCGACGCGCTGCACCGGCACGTTGGTCGGAATGGTGACGACGTTCATCTTGTAGATGTCGTAGAATTCGGGCGCCTCGGTGAGCGCGGTGCCGGTCATGCCGCCGAGCTTGGGGTAGAGGCGGAAATAATTCTGGAAGGTGATCGACGCCAGGGTCTGGTTCTCGGGCTCGATCCGCACCCCCTCCTTCGCCTCGACCGCCTGGTGCAGGCCGTCCGACCAGCGCCGGCCGTCCATCATGCGGCCGGTGAACTCGTCGATGATGATGACCTTGTCGTCCTTGACGATGTAATCGATGTCGCGCTTGAACATCAT
>JAQGLH010000355.1 GCA_028293005.1 Alphaproteobacteria bacterium | reverse complement strand
CGCATCACCCGCTTCGCTTCCGAGGATATCGGCCTCGCCGATCCGCAGGCGCTGGTCCAATGCCTGGCGGCGAAGGACTCATACGATTTCCTCGGCTCCCCCGAAGGCGAGCTCGCGATCGTCCAGGCCTGCCTCTATTGCGCGACAGCGCCCAAATCGAACGCCGCCTATCAGGCGCAGAAGGCGGCCTGGCGCTCGGCGCGCGACACCGGGTCGCTGATGCCGCCGAAGAACATCCTCAACGCGCCGACGCGGCTGATGAAGGACATCGGTTACGGCAAGGATTATCGATACGACCATCAGGCCGAAGATGCCTTTTCCGGCGACAATTATTGGCCCGAAGAGATGCAGCCGGAGACTTTCTACCAGCCGTCAGACCGCGGGTTCGAAGCGAAGCTCGCCGAGCGGCTTGCCTATTGGTCGCGGCTTCGTCAGGAACGCGGCGAAAGCTGAGGTATTGTCCGGAAGCCAAAGCCATAACACAACGCCGGATCGAGCGGAGGAGTCCCTATGTACAGCGTGAATGGCGACACCAATTACTGGCAGGTACAGAGCTACGAATGGACCCCGCGCATCCTGAGCGCGATCGCCATATTGATCGTCGCCTACATCCTCGCCCGCGCTGCGAAATGGGCGATCGCGCGGCTGGTCGACCGGATCCCGATCCTGCAACGCCATCACGAGGCCGAGCCGGGCAAGACGGTCGGCAGCCTGATCGGCGACGTCGCCTTCTGGCTGCTGCTGCTGGTCGGCATATTGCTGGCATTGCAGCCGCTTCGGCTCACCCAGGTGCTTGAGCCGGTCAACCGGCTTACCACCACCACATTCGCCTTCATCCCGAACATCGTCGGCGCGGCGCTCGTCTTTTTCATCGGTCTGGTGCTCGCCAAGATCGTGCGGCGAATCGTCGAAGGCGCGTTGCTCGCGGCCAATGCCGATGGATGGCTGCGCCGGAGCGGCCTCCTCGAGAGCGCCGGAGCGGCGCCGGCGGCCGCCGCCGGCTCGCCTGCGGCATTGTCCGGCCGGCCTTCAATCAGCCGCTCGGTCGGGACGATCGTCTTTTTCCTGATCATCATTCCGTTCACGATCATGGCGCTCGACGTGCTCAAGATCGAGGTCATCGCCGGTCCGGCGCGTGAAATGCTGACCGCGATCGGCCTTGCCATCCCACGCATCGCCGGGGCTTTGATCCTGCTCGCGATCGGCTATATGGTCGGGCGGATCGCCAAAAGCACGATCGAGCAGGTGCTGCCCTCGATGGGCTTCGATCGGGCGGTAAGCGCGATCGGTATCTCGACCGAAAGCACGACGCCGTCGCGCACCGTCGGCAGCGTGGTGATGATCGCCATCCTGCTGTTCTTCGCGATCAAGGCCGCGGAGCTGCTCGACTCGCCGATCATCGCCGTGATGCTCGCGCAGGCGCTCGAGCTTGGCAGCCGCGTGCTGTTCGGCACCGGCATCATTCTGGTCGGCGTGGTGATCGCGCGGATCGTGTCGCGTCTCGTCAGCGGCAGCGGCAGCGAGGGCTGGCTCCCGGCGATCCTCAAATGGTCGATCATCGCTTTGTCGGTCGCGATGGGCCTGCGCTTCATGGGACTCGCCAACGAGATCGTGATCATTGCGTTCGGCTCGATCATCGGCTCGGCGGCGATCGCCTGCGCGCTCGCCTTCGGGCTCGGCGGACGACCGACCGCGCATAAATTGCTCGAGCAATGGACCGAAGCCAATCGCCCGCCGAGCACCCCCGCCCGCCCCCGCGCCCCGCGCACGCCGCGTGAGGACGAGAGCCAGCCGCCGCTGGTGTGAGCCGCTTCGAACGTTTCGCCGCGATCGACTGGTCCGGCGCCAAGGGCCGGCGGCACAAGGGCATCGCGATAGCGACCTGCGGGGCCGGCGCAGCGGCGCCGCAGCTGGTCGAGCGCGACCGGCCCTGGTCGCGCGGCGAGGTGCTCGACTGGCTGCTCGTCGAAGCGGCAGAGGCACCTACCCTGTTCGGCTTCGACTTCAGCTATGCGCCGCCCTTGATCGAGCGCGGCTCCTATCTGCCGGGCGAGACGGTGCCCGAGAATGCGAGGAGCTTCTGGGCCTATGTCGACGCCCTGTGCGAGGACGAGGACCTCGGCGCCGCAAGCTTCCTCGAGCAGCACCACCGGCCGCATTTCTATTTCGGCGCCGCCGATGGGACCAAGGCCGATTTCCTCCACCACCGTGTCTGCGAGCATGCCTTCAACGCGATGGGCGGCGGCAAGGCTTCGACGCTCTACGATGCGATCGGCGCCTCGCAGGTGGCCAAGGCAAGCTATGCCGGGATGCGGCTGCTCCACCGCCTCGAGGGCAAGGTGCCGGTCTGGCCGTTCGATCCGCTGCCGCCCACCGGCAGCGTGGTGGTCGAAATCTACACCCGCGTGTTCATCCGCCTCGGCGGCCTGCCCGGCGGCAAGCTGCGGACGCTCGAGGCGCTCGACGCGGCGCTGACGGCGCTGGGGAGCGCTTGGTTCGTCGCGAACGACGATCCGGACGATCACCGCATTCCCAACGATCACGAGACCGACGTCCTGGTCGCCGCTGCCGGGCTGCGCGCGATCGCGGAGGACCCATCCTATTGGCGCCCACGCGAGCTGACAGGCGAAATCGCGCTCACCGAGGGCTGGACCTTCGGCGTCCGCTGATCAGCGGCGTCAGCGCATCGTAAAAAGGCTGCTGTCGATCACCCGTCCACGGCGGTCGACCAGCTCGAGCCGATGGGAGCCTGGGCCCGGCAGGACCAGCGGGTTGATTTCGGCAAGGCCGACATCGCGCTTGTCGAGCCGCAGCCGTTCGACTCGTGCAAATTCGAAAACAAAGGTGGAAGGGTCGACCCAACGTCCCGCGCCACCGACCGCGCAGCGCATCGTGAGCGGCGAGTTGCCGCCGCCCACCGGCGCCATCGATTCGGAAAAACGAAGTGTGAACCGCACGATCGCGCTGCCGTCCCGACCAGGCGTGGCGGAAATGACGGATGGTGGAGCGTTGGCCGATGCGGTGATCGATCCGACGATCAGGAGAAGAAGTGAGAGATTGACCCACCATATGCGCATCGGACGCCCCCTTCGATCCATATGATGCGCTCAATTATCGGGCGCGTCTAGCGGTGAAGCGTGGTTTTTTTACGATGAACCGAGCGAGAGCGCGATCAACAGTGTACGGCAGAAAGCAAGTGTCGAGGCTGGACCTTCGGCCTGCCTTGACGCATGGAAAACCGGCGCCGGGTTAGCTCAGCTGGTAGAGCAACCGCCTTGTAAGCGGTAGGTCGTCGGTTCGAGTCCGACACCCGGCACCACGAGATTGGCCGCTGCTTGGCGGTGCCAGCGCTTGCTCGGCGACGAGGCGCTGCACCGAAAATCCCGGGTCGATCTCCGGACGCCGCTCGAGGAGGCGTCCAGAAAACGAGGGGGTGGAATGAGCGACGCAGGCGACCGGCACGATTTGAAGTCGAGAACGGCATTGGTGACCGGGGCGTCGAGCGGCCTCGGCGTGCATTTCGCGCGCGTGCTTGCGCGCCACGGCGCCGATGTGGTGGTCGCCGCGCGGCGTGTGGAAGCCCTCGATCGCCTGGTTGGAGAGATCAAGGCCGAGGGTGGCAGCGCCCGCGCAATCGCGCTCGACGTCAGCGACGCAGCCTCGGTCGCAGCGGTCGAAGCGCAGCTCGACCAGCTCGACGTCGTCGTCAACAACGCCGGGATCGTGCGCGAAGCCTCCGCTTTCGACCAGAGCGAGGACGATTGGGACGCGGTTCTCGACACCAATCTCAAGGGCATGTTCCTCGTCTGCCAAATGGCCGGGCGGCTGATGCGCGCGGGCGGGAGAGGCGGATCGATCGTCAACATCGCCTCGGTGCTGGCGATGCGGCAGGTCGGCGGGGTGCTGCCTTATTCGGTGTCCAAGGCCGGGGTGGTGCAGCTCACCAAATCGCTGGCGCTCGAATGGGCGCGCTATTCGATCCGCGTCAACGCGCTCGCGCCCGGCTATTTCAAGACCGAGCTCAATGCCGATTTCTGGGAAACCGATGCCGGCACCGCCGCGATCAAGCGCATCCCGCAGCGACGGATCGGCCGCTACGAGGATCTCGACGGGCCGCTGCTTTTGCTCGCCTCGGATGCTTCGAGCTACATGACCGGCTCGATCATCTCGGTCGATGGCGGCCACCTCGTCAACAGCATTTGAGGTTCCGATGACCGATCGCGATTCATCCAGCATCGAAGCGCTCGCCGCGCGCGTCGAGCGCTTCGTCCGCGACGTCGTCGTTCCTTACGAGCGCGACCCTCGCCGCGGCGCGCACGGCCCGAGCGAGGAGCTGGTCGCCGAATTGCGTGGAAAGGCGCGCGCTGCCGGCCTGATGACGCCGCACATTTCGGCGGACGGATCGCACCTCAGCCAGCGCGACACGGCGCGCGTGCTGCGCAAATCCGGCCTCTCGCCGCTGGGCCCGGTCGCGCTCAACACCGCCGCGCCCGACGAAGGCAATATGTATCTGATCGGCAAGGTCGGCACCGATGAGCAGAAGGCACGCTTCCTCGCGCCTCTGGTCGCCGGCGAAGCGCGCTCGGCCTTTTTCATGACCGAACCCGCGGAGGAGGAAGGCGCCGGCTCTGACCCTTCGATGATGAAGACCCGGGCGCGGCTCGACGGCAACCATTGGGTCATCACCGGTCGCAAGGCGTTCATCACCGGCGCGGTCGGTGCCAGGGTCGGCATCATCATGGCGAATAGCGGGACAGCAGAACGGCTCGCCGCGACGATGTTCCTGGTCGATCTTCCCGACCCGGCGATCAAGGTCGAGCGCGTGCTCGACACGATCGACAGCGCGATGCCCGGCGGCCATGCGATCATCTCGATCGACGAGCTGCGCGTGCCCGCCGACCAAATCCTCGGCGAGGTTCACGAGGGCTTCCGCTACGCTCAGGTCCGCCTGTCGCCGGCGCGCCTCTCGCACTGCATGCGCTGGCATGGCGCGGCCGTGCGCGCGCACGAGATCGCGACCGATTATGCGGTCAGGCGCCGTGCCTTCGGCAAGCTGCTGATCGATCATGAGGGCGTCGGCTTCATGCTCGCCGACAATGCGATCGACCTCAAGCAGGCCGAGCTGATGACCGACTGGTGCGCCGGTATCCTCGACGATGGCGCGGTCGGGACGACCGAAAGCTCGATGACCAAGGTCGCGGTATCGGACGCCCTGTTCCGGGTCGCTGACCGTTGCGTGCAGGTGATGGGGGGCACCGGCGTCAGCGGCGACACCATCGTCGAGCAGGTGTTCCGCGAGCTTCGCGCCTTCCGCATCTATGACGGGCCGACCGAGGTCCACAAATGGTCGCTCGCCAAGAAGATCAAGCGAGATGCGCTGAACGATGGCGTGTTGAAGGGCGGCGATGCGCGATGAAAACCTGTTCGCGGGCACCGGATCGGTCCGCGAAGCGCACAGATTCGACGAGACGGCGCTGGCGCGCTGGATGGAAGCCAACATCGCCGGTTGTCGCGGGCCGCTGAGCGTCGAGCAGTTCAAGGGCGGACAATCGAACCCGACCTACAAATTGATCACCCCCGCCCGCAGCTACGTCCTCAGGCGCAAGCCGCCAGGGCAATTGCTCAAGGGCGCGCATGCCGTCGAGCGTGAAGCGCGGGTGATGCGCGCGCTTGGGCAGGCGGGTTTCCCGGTGCCGCACGTCCATGCGCTGTGCGACGATGAAGACGTGATCGGCACGCCCTTTTTCGTGATGGACATGGTGGAAGGCCGGATCTTCTGGAGCGCGAGCATCGATCAGGTTCCGCGCAACGAGCGGCCGGCCTATTTCGACGCGATGAACGCCACGATCGCGCAGCTCCCCTCGATTGCCCCCGAAGCGATCGGCCTTGCCGATTACGGCCGGGCCGGCGACTATTTCGTCCGGCAGATCAGCCGCTGGTAGAAGCAATATCTCGAAGATGCCGAGGCGGGTCGCGAT
>JAQGLH010000341.1 GCA_028293005.1 Alphaproteobacteria bacterium | reverse complement strand
GCGGGCCGCCTGCTTTCGCTCGAAGCGTCGTGCGACGATCTGCCGCGCCGCGAATCCTTGATGTATCTCGAGATCGATCGCGCGGCCGCCAGCGCTCGCCAGCTCCTCGTGGCCGAGATCGAGGCCGCGCTCGCGGACGTGCGCGCCGCGGTCGACGACTGGAAAATGCTGCAGGCAAAGCTGCACGACGACGCGCAGCATTTGCACGACGAGGAACGTTCGGCGCTGCTTCACTGGTTCGCCGACGGCGCGATGACGTTGCTCGGCTATCAGGTCGCGAGGCCGGCAAAGTCGGCTGAAGCGACGCCGCCTGAGACCCGTCCCGAAACGGCAGCCGTCAAAGCCACGGACCCGGAAACTGAAGGCGGCGCGCTTGGCCTGCTGCGGCATCCGGGAGCGCCTTTGTGGGACGAGGACAGCACCGCTGCCGCGATCGACTATTTCGAGCGCGGCGGCCGCGCGCCGCTGATCGCGAAGGCGGACCGCCTGTCTAGCGTGCACCGCCGCGTCCCGTTCGACCTCGTCGTCGTGCCCATTCGCGGGCCGGAGAATAGGGTCGATGCGGTCGGCATGCACGCTGGGCTGTGGACGAGCCAGGCGCTACGCGCGCCCGCCGACGACGTGCCGGTGCTGCGCCGCCGCCTCGCAGCCCTTGAGGAGGAGCTCGGCTTCGATCCGCGCGGTCATGCCGGCAAGGCGCTGCGCCACTCGATCGCGGCGCTGCCGCGCGACCTCCTCGTCAGCCTCGAACGCGATGCGGTCAAGCAGCTGGTCGTCACCGCCATGTCGCTCGCCGACCGGCCGCGCCCTGCGCTGGTGGTGCTGCAAAGCATCCTCAAGGGCCATTTCTTCGCTTTCGTCTGGCTGCCGCGCGACGAACTGACCAGCCGGCGGCGGCACGCGATCGGCCAGATGCTCGAGCAGGCCGCGGCGGGGACGATCTCGAACTGGTCGATCGAGCTTGGCGACCGCGATCTGGCGCTGGCCCGCTACACGATCGACGTCCCGCCGGGCAGCGCGCTTCCTGACAGCGCCGCGCTCAATGCCCGCCTCCACGAGATGGTGCGGGGATGGGAGCCGAGCGTCGAGGAGGCGCTCGCGCCGCTCGTCGGCGCCGCCCGCGCGACGCGGCTGGCGTTGACTTTGGTGCGGCAATTTCCCGAAAGCTATCGCGCCCGGATCGAGGCCGCCGAGGCCGCGCAGGACGTGCTGCGCATCGCCGCGCTGCACGACGATGAGGCGCGCGACGTCCGCCTGTTCCGCCGCGCCGACGACGAGCCGGGACGGCTGCGCCTCGTCACCTATCGCCGCGGCGGCACGATCGCCTTGTCCGAAGCGGTGCCGGTGTTCGAGAATTTCGGCTTTCGCGTGCTCGAGGAGCAGCCGACCCCAATCGACGCCGGTCCGATCGGAGGGAGCGCGATCGGCGGCCGCCCTATCGCCGGCGGGAGCGGCACGATCCACGAATTCCTGCTCGAAAGCGCGCAGGATTGCGAGGCGCTGCTGAGCCGCGCCGCTATCGTCGAGCGCGCGATCGCAGCGGTCCTCGAGCAGCGCGCCGAAAATGATTCGTTCAACCAATTGCTGGTCGCCGCGGCGCTCGAGCCCGACGACGTCGTGCTGCTTCGTGCCTGGTTCCGCTATTTGCGCCAGACCGGCCTGTCCTATGGACTCACCACCGCGGTCGAGGCCTTGCGCAAGGCGCCCGCCGTCGCGCGCGGCCTGATCACGCTGTTCCGCGCCCGCCACGAGCCGAGCGGGCAGCCCGACGACGACGCCGCTGCCGGCGCCGAGGCGATGATCACCGAGGCGCTCGCCGGGGTCGCCGCGATCGACGAGGATCGGCTGCTGCGTCTGCTGCGCTGCATCGTGCTCGCGACGCTGCGCACCAACGCCTTTTCGGCGGATCGCGAAGCGCTCGCGTTCAAGCTCGATTCGAGCCTCATCCCCGGGCTCCCCGCGCCGGTGCCGTGGCGCGAGATCTGGGTCTATTCGCCACGGGTCGAGGGCATCCATCTGCGCGCCGGCCCTGTCGCGCGCGGCGGCATCCGCTGGTCGGACCGCCGCGACGATTTCCGCACTGAGGTGCTCAGCCTGATGAAAGCGCAGGTCGTCAAGAATGCGGTGATCGTTCCGACCGGCGCCAAGGGCGGCTTCTATCCCAAGCAGCTTCCGCCGCCCGCGCAACGCGACGCTTGGCTCGCCGAGGGCGCCGACAGCTACGCAATCTTCATTCGCGCCTTGCTGTCGCTGACCGACAACATCGTCGCCGGCGCAGTCGTTCATCCCGAAGGGATCAGGATCCGCGATGGCGAGGACCCTTATTTCGTCGTCGCCGCGGACAAGGGGACGGCGACTTTCTCGGACCTTGCCAATTCGATCGCGCTGGCGCGTGATTTCTGGCTCGGCGATGCATTCGCCAGCGGCGGCAGCCACGGCTATGACCATAAGGCGATGGCGATCACCGCGCGCGGCGCGTGGGTCTCGGTGCAGCGCCATTTCGCCGAGCTCGGCGTCGACGTGCAGAACCAGCCGGTCCGCGTCGCCGGCTGCGGCGACATGTCGGGCGACGTGTTCGGCAACGGCATGCTGCTGTCAAAGGCGATCAAGCTGGTCGCCGCATTCGACCACCGCCACATCTTCATCGATCCCGATCCCGATCCCGCGGCGAGCTGGGAGGAACGCCGGCGGCTGTTCGGCCAGCCGCGCTCGAGCTGGGACGATTACGACCGCAAGATTGTGTCGAAGGGCGGCGGAATCTTCGCGCGCACCCAGAAATCGATCCCGCTCACGCCCGAGATGCAGCGGACGCTCGGCATCGAAGCGGCTGAGGCCGATCCGACGACATTGATCACGGCGATCCTAAAGGCGCCGGTCGACCTGTTCTGGTTCGGTGGCATCGGCACCTACGTCAAGGCGGAGCATGAAAACGACGTCGAGGTCGGCGATCCCGGCAACGATGCGGTGCGCGTCGACGCACTCGCGATGCGCGCGAAGGTGATCGGCGAGGGCGCGAACCTTGCCGTGACTCAGGCCGGCCGGATCGAGTTCGCGCTCGGCGGCGGGCGGATCAACACCGATTTCATCGACAATTCGGCCGGCGTCGACTGCTCCGACAAGGAGGTCAACATCAAGATCGCGCTCAACGCGGAAATGGCCGAGGGCCGGTTGTCGTTCGAGGAGCGCAACCAGCTGCTCGCCGAGATGACCGATGATGTCGCCGCGATCGTGCTCGAGGACAACCGGCTCCAGACGCTGGCGCTGTCGATCGCCGAGCGTGGCGGCGCGGCGGCGCTGCCGCCGCTGGCGCGCGCGATCGAGGTGCTCGAGGAGAGCGGCCGCCTCAACCGCGCCGTCGAGGGCCTCGAAAGCAACGAGGATCTGCTGCGCCGCGCGCAGGAGGGCCAGGGCCTGACGCGGCCCGAGCTTGCCGTCCTGCTCTCGACCTCCAAGCTGGCGCTGCAGGACGCGATCGAGGCAAGTCCGCTTGCCGACGATCCGACCCTCGATCCGGATCTGTTCGCGATCTTTCCCGATGCGATGCGGCAGCGCCACGAGCAGGCGATCCTGCGCCACCGGCTCCGCCGCGAGATCGTCGCGACGACGATCGCCAACCGTTTCATCAACCGGCTCGGGATCTTGGCGCCGTTCGCGCTGACCGAGCAAGAAGGCGTGTCCTGGGCGCAGGCCGCCGCCGGCCTGGTTGCGGCCGAGCGCCTGTTCGACATCGCACCCTTGTGGCGCGACATCGAAGCCTTCGACGGCCCCGAGGCGGTCCGGCTCGAGCTGTTCGAGCAGGCGGGCGCGGGCCTGCGGCTGCACATCGCCGATATCGTCCGCTCGACGGCAGCATCGATCGCCCCGGGCGAGATCGTCACCCTGCTGCAGCCCGGCCTGGCGAAACTCGATGCCTCGCTCGACGCCCTATTGCGGACCGAACCGCGCGCGCAGGCGGAAGCGATTGCCGCGCAGCTGAGCGGCCGCGGCGCGCCCGCCGGGATCGTCGATCGCATCGTCCGCCTGTTCAAGCTCAACGGGGCGATCGGCATCGCCGCGCTCGGCCGGCGGCGTGGCACCGACGAGGTTGCACTGACGTGCGCCTACACCAAATTGGGCGAAGCGCTGGGGCTTGATTGGGCGCAAAGCGCCGCCAACCGCTTCCAGGCCCGCGATCCGTGGGAAAGCCTGCTCGCGGCCGGGCTGGCGCGCGACTTCGAACAGCTCAGGCTCGATTTCCTCGACCGCGACGCAACCGGTGACCCGGAAGCTGCCGTCACCAAATGGGTTGAAACCCAATCGGCTCGAGTGGAGCAATTCCGCCGGACGATCCAGCGAGTGCGAACCGCACCGGTTACAACCTTACCGATGATTGCCGAGATCGCCACCCAGGCGCGGGTGCTGCTCGCGCGCGGCTACGAAGCCGCCGCCACACCGCCTCAATAACCGTCTCACCCGCATTGCGTCGCGCGAAAAGCCGGTACCCACCTTTTCGCTTTATGCTCTAGCGTCGGCTCCGCGCGAACAGCCAGACGCGGATCGCGCTCGCCAGATTAGGCGGGTCGGGGTGCTCGACCCGCTCCGCGTCGATCCGAGCGACCAGCGCGTTGACCGGCAGCTGCTCTTGCTCGGCAGCCTCGCGCAAGGCCTGCCAGAAGATCGGCTCGAGGCTGATCGAGGTGCTGTGGCCGGCGATCATCATCGACCTTTTCGTGGGTCCCTCGAGCCGTTCTGAATTGGGCCGCGAATTCACCATCTGCGGGTCCGATCTCCGTGTATCCGCCCGCGAGCCGGATCAATACATATGCTGGCCGCCGTTGATCGAAAGCGTCGAGCCGGTGATGAAGCCGGCATCCTCGGCGCAGAGGAAGGTGACGCCGCGCGCGATCTCCTCGGCATGCCCGAGCCGCCCGACCGGGATGCGCGCGACGATCTTCTGCAGCACGTCCTCGGGCACCGCCGCGACCATCTCCGTATCGATATAGCCGGGCGCGATGGCGTTGACCGTGACTCCGGCGCGCGCGCCTTCCTGCGCGAGCGCCTTGGTGAAGCCGTGAATGCCGGATTTGGCCGCGGCATAATTGACCTGGCCATATTGGCCCGCCTGGCCGTTGATCGAGCCGATGTTGACGATCCGGCCGTATTTGCGCGCCTGCATGCCGTCGAACACCGCCTTGGCCATGTTGAAGCAGCCGCCGAGGTTCACGTCGATCACCTCGTCCCACATCTGGCGGGTCATGCGCTTCATCGTCGTGTCGCGCGTAATGCCGGCATTGTTGACGAGCACGTCGATCGGGCCAAGCTCCTCCTCGATCTGCGCGACCGAGGCGATGCAGGCGTCGAAGTCGGAGACGTCCCACCGGTAGGATTTGATCCCGGTGCGCTCGGTGAAGGCACGCGCCTTCTCCTCATTGCTGCCGTAATTGGCGGCGACCGTCATCCCCTCGTTGCGCAGCGCGAGGCTGATCGCTTCGCCGATGCCGCGGGTTCCACCAGTAACGACTGCGACGCGTGCCATTTCCATCTCCCTGTTCGACCAGTCCCTTTATGGCCCGCCAATCCAGCCCGCAAGTTGGCGCGCCAGCAGTTTGTGCAGCATCTCCAGGCCCGCTCCGCTGTCGTTGAGGCACGGAAGATAGGCGAAGTTGCCGCCGCCGGCTTCGAGGAAGGTCTCGCTCCCGCGGATCGCGATCTCCTCGAGCGTCTCGAGGCAATCGGCCGCGAAGCCCGGCGCGATCACCGCCACCTTGGTGACGCCGCGCCGCGCGAGCCCGGCGAGCGTCGCATCGGTCGCAGGCTCGAGCCAGCGTGCGCGGCCGAAGCGCGACTGAAAGGCGGTCACCAGCTCGCGGCCAAGCGCATCGGCGAGCAATTGCGCCGTCCTTCGGCAATGATGATAATAAGGATCGCCAAGCTCGAGCGTGCGCTGCGGCATGCCGTGGAAGCTGGCGACGATCGCCTGCGGTTCGAAATCGAGCCCCGCCAGGCCCTGCTCGACGCTCGTCTTGAGTGCGTCGATATAGGCGGGGTCGTCAAAATAGGGCGGCAAAGTCCGCACTGCGGGCTGCCAGCGCAGATGCGCGAGGTGCGCGAAGGCGGCGTCATTGGCGGTGGCGGTCGTCGCCGCGCAATATTGCGGATAGAGCGGCGCAAGCAGCATGCGCGCGCACCCTCGTGCCTTGAGTGCGTCGATCCGCTCGGCGATCACCGGCCTTCCGTAGCGCATCGCATGGTCGACCAGCACGTTCGGACCGAAGGTTCCATCAAGTGCCTTGGCCTGGCGCGCGGTGATCGCGGCGAGCGGCGAGCCCTCCGGCGTCCAGACCTGCCTGTAGGCATGGGCGGATTTTCTGGGGCGCGTGTTGAGGATGATCGCGCGCAGGATCGGCTGCCACACAAGCTGCGGTATCTCGATAACGCGGCGGTCGGAGAGGAATTCGCGCAGGTAGAGGCGGACGGCTCCGGGCTCGGGCGCATCGGGGGTGCCAAGGTTGATCAGCAGCACGCCGATCTTGTCCGCCGCGCCGATCTCGTCCTGAAGCGCCGCCGTGAGGTCCCCGGCGGGGGCCACGCCAGGGCCTGCCGCGATCCCGCCATCGTCAATGGTCATGAGCTGCTTCCGATTTCGAGTGGCAGCGAGCGAATCCTTCGTCCGGTCAGCGCGAACAGCGCATTGGCGATCGCCGGCGCCGCGGTCGGAACGGCAAGCTCGGTGACTCCGCCCGGATCTTCGTCGCTAGCGATCAGCTCGACGATGATGTCGGGGGTGCTCGCCATCGTCGGCAAGCCGAGCTGGCCGAAACCGCGTGCGGTCACCAAGCCGCGCTCGATGGCGATGCGGTTGCCGGTCGCCGCGCCGATGCCGAACATCAGCCCCCCCTCGATCTGCTGGCGGACGATGTCGGGATTGACGATCCTGCCGCAATCGACGGCGCAGACGGCGCGTGTGACGCGCACCCGCTGCGCACCGCTTTGGCTGTCGATCTCGACCTCGACCAGGGTCGCGGCGTGCGAGCCGAACGCGCTGTGCGCGGCGATGCCCATCATGCTTCCCGGCCCACCGCCGTCCCATCCGCCGAGCGCGGCGGCGCTCGAAAGCGCGCGCGCCAGCCGCGGATTTTCGCCCAGCATCTGCATCCGGAACGACAGCGGTTCGATCTTCGCCTCGCGGGCAAGCTCGTCGACGAAGCATTCGGTGAAGAAGGCGGTGTAGCTGTGCGCGCCGGATCGCCAGACGCCCGTCGGAACCCCGATCGCCGCCGGGAGATGATCGACCGCGACCGCCGCGATCGCATAGGGCGGGTTTGCGCCGGCGATTGCGGCCTCCTCGGCCTTGTCCTGCCGGCCGGCCTTTCCCTTGCGCAGCCGTCCGCTGACCTCGGACAAGGTCGAGGGTGCGGCGATCCGCGCATGCCAGCCGGTGATCATATTGCCTTGGCCAAGGCTCGCCGTCAGCAGCGCTCGGGCGGGCCGGCGAAAGCTGTCGTGCATCGTCTCCTCGATCCGCGACCAGACGAGCTGGACTGGACGCTTGACTTGCAGCGCCATCGCCACCGCCTGCTCGATCGCCTGGGTTTCGAGCTTGCGGCCGTAACCGCCGCCGATCAAGCTCCGGTAGAGCGTGACCTGCTCCTCGCTCACCCCCGCCGCGCGCGCCGCTGCCGCGCGCGCAAAGCCGGGCGCCTGGGTGGGCGCCCAGACCTCGACCCGATCGCCGGTCAGCCGGACGGTCGCCGACAAGGTCTCCATCGCGGCGCTTGGCGCGAGGCCGACCTGATAACCCGCGCGGAACACCCTGCCGCCTTCGCTCCCCCCGCGGTCGAACATCGACTCGGCATCGCCGCGGCTGAACAGGCGGCTGCCCTTCCGGTCCAGCGCGCGGGCGAGCGCGGCATCCACATCGCCGCTGCCGACCAGCGGCCCTCGCGTCTCGAAGCGCGGCACCATGAGTTCGACCGCGCGGTTGGCAGCCCACCAATTGCTGGCGACCGCCCCCGCCCATCCCGGCTGTTCGATCAGCGCGAGCACGCCGGCCACGCCGCGCGCTGCCTTACGATTGACGCCGATCAGCTTGCTTTCGCCGATCGGTCCCTGCCGCACCGCGCCATAGACCATGCCGGGCAGGCGAACGTCGGACGCATATTGGGCTGATCCGTCGACCTTCGAAGGCAGGTCGAGGCGCGGCACCGATTGGCCGACCAGGCGATGGTCGTCGCCGCCGCGCACCGGCAGATGCTCGGGCAGGTCCTTGCCCGCAGCCTCGCCGGCAAGCTCGGCGAAGCTGATCCTGTCGTTGCCCCGCACGACGAAGCCGGAGCGCGTGTCGAGCGTCTCCCAATCTACGTTCCAGCGGTCGGCGGCTGCCCTGCTGAGCAAGGCGCGTCCCGCCGCTCCGGCCTCGCGCATCGCGGCGTCGAATGCGCGGATCGAGGTCGATCCGGCGGTCAGCATCAGCGCCGACCGGGTGGCATATTCGCGCACGGCCCAGTCGCTGATCCCGCGCAACGCATCGGGCAGCCGGTTTTCCGCAATCTCCTCCGCGAGCAGCCGGTTGGCGTAGATCGGGCTGATCGGCGCCGGCTCGACCGACACCGTGCGCCAGTCGGCACCAAGCTCGTCGGCGAGGATCTGCGGCAGGCTGGTGTAGACCCCCTGCCCCAGCTCGCTCTGCGGCACGGCGACGACCACGCGTCCGTCGGTGCCGATCTTGAGATAGGCGTTGAAGATCGTCTCTCCCGGCGCCGCACGCAGATTGGGGGCGTAGCGGCGCGGCAAGACCGTCCAGCCGATCAGGAGCCCGACCCCTATGCCGCCGCCGATCAGCAACGTTCGGCGGCTGATGTCGAATGTCTCGCGGGCGGGATCCATGGGGTCTGATAATCAGCTGCCGCGATAAGCGCCAGCGGAGTGGGACGTCGGTGAGTTGCCACACCCGACCGCCCGACAGCGCGAGACGGGCCCGGTGCCTGCGACCCTTTACTCGGCGGAAGCCGCGCGCCTATGTGGGCGCAGAGCCATAGGGGTAAGCCTTGACCGATTTTCTGCTGACCTTGGCCAGTGCCGCGCCGGTGGGCGTGCGCTGGGAGGATCTTGGCCTCCATCCGGTCGCGCTCCAGATCGGTATGTTCAAGCTGCGCTGGTACTCGCTCGCTTATCTCGCCGGCATCATCATCGGCTGGTGGTATCTGCTCAAGCTGATCGCGCAGCCCGCGGCGCCGATGGCGCGGCGCCACGCCGACGACATGGTGTTCTACGCTACGCTCGGCATCATCATCGGCGGCCGCCTCGCTTATGTCTTCTTCTACCAGCCAACCATTCTTTCGAACCCGCTCGACGTGTTCAAATTGTGGGAAGGCGGCATGTCGTTCCACGGCGGCGTGATCGGTGTCAGCCTCGGCATTCTCTACCTTTCATGGAAGAACAAGCTGAACTGGCTGCGCATCCACGATTACATTGCCTGCTGTGTGCCGATCGGGCTGTTCTTCGGCCGCCTTGCCAACTTCGTGAACGGCGAGCT
>JAQGLH010000290.1 GCA_028293005.1 Alphaproteobacteria bacterium | reverse complement strand
CTGATGAGCCGCCTGAAGCTCGACAGCCAGGAGGTGGTCGGAAATGAGCTGCGGATCCGCATGGCGGCCAACGGTCATTTCATGGTCAACGCCCGGATCAACGGTGTCGAGCGGCCGATGCTGATCGACAGCGGAGCGACCGTCACCGCGCTATCGGCGCGGACGGCAGCAGCGGCAGGCCTGGAGCCGCAGGTCGACATCGTTCCGATCGTGATCCGTACCGCAAACGGAACGATCGCCGCGCAGACCGCGACGGCCGACACGGTGAAGATCGGCAATATCACCGCCCGCAATTTGAGGGTGGTGATCTCACCGGCCTTCGGCGACATCGACGTGCTGGGTATGAACTTTCTGTCGAAGCTCCGATCATGGCGTGTCGAGAACAATATATTGGTGATGGTCCCTCACCATCCGCAGCCCGTAACCCGATGACGCGCCGCGGATCTTTGCAGTCGAATTTTACGGGTGCCGAGAATCTCTCATCGACAAGCGCCCCGAAACCGGCTCGAACGCGAACGTTCGGGCCCTTGCCTCAACCCCAATAGGATCAGCGATGACCAAATCGGCGACTCAGGTGATGCAGGAAATTCTTTTCTCGGCGGTCGTCGATGCGATCGTGGCGGTCAAAAAGGCGTCCCAGGGACTGCCGAATGCGCTGCTGCGCGATCTCGGCACGGTTCATGCCAATACCACCTTCGCCGATCTACCGCCGAGCCTGCGAGCCGCGATCAGCGATGCGGTCAAGATGACGTTCGGACGGCTCCTGCAGGAGGGCTATGAGGTGTCTCCGCGTCAGGTTGCGAAACCGCCGTTGCGCAGTTCGGCGCCGCGGTCAGAGGGGCCGCGGCGACCCCGGCCGAACGCGGGCCCCGGCAAGGGTGCGCCGGGCGATGCTCGCGGCCAGCGACCGAAGGACCGGCGCGGCCCTGATCGCCCGCGCACCAAAAGCTAGTCTTTCCGGCCAAACGCATGTTGCTCCACGGAATGCCGGCGGTTCGTTGAAGCGTCGGTCTGACCATCGCTTTGCATATACTCCAATATCGACGAACAGCGTACGGGCTTAGGCAAGTGCAGCTGGCAAAACTGCTGCAACGCTGCGCCCGATGGCCTTGCCTGTAGTCCGGACCACGCCGTCGTCGCGAAGACTTGCTTCCGGTCATGCGTCGGGTCGAAACGAATCATGGCAATAATGCAACGCAACGGCGAAAATCGGCGCCCGTCGTCGCTATGTCGACAGGATCACTAGAGATCATAGCCTGTCATTTTGCGCGGATTTACGCGGTTTGTGACTCGCAGGCCTATTAACTGCCCGATCAAATGACGCTCGCAAGCAGCCATGTGCCAGAGCGTAATCGTTTTGAGCCATTGATCTTGAGCTTTTCCCGAGATTATGATGCCTGATCGATCGCCAAAAATGACAAATTCAGCCGAGAAACGGCGAATTGGGAGGGGAAGATCTTGCGCATTCATAGCTCACCAATCGAGACGCGTCCGAGCGGCCGGACCATGATCACCCGTGCGGCTTTGCTGCTCGGAGCGGCAGCCCTGCCAACGATCGCGTCGGCGCAGGGCGCCGAGCCGGTCGAAGCGGCGCCGATGGCTGCCAACACGCAGGATACTGCGCAGAACGACATCATCGTCACCGCGCTCAAGCGCTCGATCTCGATCCAGGACACGCCCGTCACCGTCAATCTGGTGCAGGGCGAGGTCTTCGAAAAAGCCAACATCACCTCGGCGATCGATCTGCCTACCGTCACCCCCGGCGTGCTCATCCAGATCTCGCCTGCCGGCTTCCCGATCGCGGCGATCCGCGGCATCGGCTCGAATCCGTCGAACCAGTCGTTCGACCAGTCGGTGGCATTGTTCGTCAATGGCGTGTTCGCGCCGCGCGGTCGCGACTACGCGTCCTCGCTGTTCGACATTGCCGACGTTCAGGTGGTCAAGGGCGGCCAGTCGGCCATTCTCGGCAAGAACACGACGATCGGCGCTCTGGTTCTGACGACGCGCAGGCCGGAATTCCAGTTTGGATTCAACGCCACTTACACCCATGAGCTCGAGCTTGGCTCCGACACGATCGATGCTGCGGTCAACGTGCCGTTCGGCGAAAAATTCGCGATACGTATGGCGGCGCGTACCTCCAACCAGGAGGGCTGGGAGCACAACGACCTGCTCGACGAGGATTCGCCCGTCACCAAGACGCGGGCAGGGCGCATCAGCGCCCGCTGGCAGCCATTCGACAATTTCGAATGGAACGCCTCCTATCAGAAGGAAACCTACAAGGTTTTCGGGCAGATTCTCTATGCCGGCGGCGATGCCGGGGCGCTCACGAACCTGGCCCGGCTGGCGGGCGATCCCGCTTTTACCGCGCAGCTCAACGATCATTACCGTGCTTCGCCGCGGCCCGGGTTCGGCCCGGAAGTGGTTACCAACAATAGCGAACGCGCGGTTTCGGACATGAGCCTCGATTTCGGCGACGGCTACACGCTCACGTCGCTGTTCGGTTATCTGCACAGCTCGGGCACGTTCCTGACCAATTTCGACGCCATCATCAACGCGCCCTTCTATTTCTTCTCGGACAGGGCGGGCGGCGATACTTATTCGCAGGAAGTGCGGATCTCGACGCCCCGCATCGGCATGTTCGAGCTTGTCGCCGGCGGCCTTTATTATCACGACAAATATGGCATGGATTTCGGCGCGGATGCCGTCTTCCCTATTGCCCTCGGCCCGACACCGGTCACGGGATCGGAAGTCACCGCCTTCGACCAAACGACCGAAGCCTGGTCAGGCTTCGGCGCGGTGACTGCCTACTTCACCGAAGCGCTCAGGTTCAACGGAGCGGTCCGCTATACGAGCGAGGATCGCAGCGCCGACTATACGCGCAGGGTTATTCGCCCGGGCGCGCTGGTCGCCGCCATCTTCCGGCCCTTCCCGCCGACCACGCTGTCGCGCTCAAGCACCAACTGGGATTATTCGGCAGCGCTTTCGTATGATTTCATGGACAACGCCATGGCTTACGCGTCGTACGGCCGAGGCACCAAGAGCGGCGGCTTCGCCAACAACCCCAACGATCCTCGTAGCCTGAGACCGGACGGATCGCGGGCGGCGGAGTTCACCGACGAGGTCGCCAAGACAATGGAGGTTGGCGTCAAATGGGGTCGCGCCGCGGGCACGCACCTCAATCTCGCGCTCTATCATATCGACATCGATGGCTACCAGACGTCGTTGTTCAGCGGGATCAACTTCATCGTCAGGAATCAGGACGCGCGCTCCAAGGGCGTCGAAATCGATGGCGCCTATCAGCTTGCCGAGGGGCTGCGCGTGGCAGTCAACGCGACCTATGCGGATGCTTACAATCGGCACCCGCTCGGAACCGACCGGGCTCGCTTGACCCGGGCGCCGAAGTGGAGCGGGATCGCCAGCATCAACTATGCGCACGAGATGGCGAGCGGTTGGACGCTCAGCGCCGACGGCAATGCCGAGTTCCGAAGCAAATTGTATTTCACTGACATTGTCACCTCTCCGACGCCGCCGTCCGGCAAATACGTCAAGCTCGGCCTCCGTCTCGGAATCGAGGACAAGACGACCGGTCTTGGGATCGCGCTGATTGGGCGCAATCTCACCGAAAAGAGGATCATCAGCTTCGCAACCAATGCCTTCCCGGGGCTCCCCGCCTTCGTCGCGTCGACCGAGCCGCCGAGGACGATCGCGGTGCAGATCTCCTACCGTCACTGACGGCGCGCATCGTGTTGCCGAAAGGGCGGGTGAGCGGACGATCCGCTCGCCCGCCCTTTCGCATTGAGGCGTCATGTCGAAGCGGTGAAAATCGAACCGCTGGCGGACTAGACTGGATGCGTGCTGGGAGGAGAGCGCAGCGCGTGGCGGGACCAATCCCTCTCGTGCGCGCGGTAACCGCGGCCGATCGCTGGAACCGGTGCCAGCCTCAATCTATTATCGCATCGGTTGCCGGCGCGATGCCGCCGGCTTGACCGAGTAGGCGCGCGCGAAAATGAGCGGAGGAGCGGTCAGATGAAGGGTTTTGTCGCGAACATCGAGCAATTGACGGAGGAGAATGAGGACTTCCGCCGGGTGCTCTACACCGGTCACAACCTCCAGCTCGTCCTGATGTCGATCAAGCCTGGCGAGGAAATCGGTGAGGAGGTTCACGAGGATCGCGACCAGTTCTTCAGGATCGAGGCCGGCGAGGGAGAGATTTGGATCGACGGGATGTGCAACAAGGTGGGAGCCGACGACGGTATCATCGTCCCGCAGGGAGCGCGCCACAATGTTGTCGCCCGCGGCAGCGAGCCATTGCGGCTCTACACTATCTACGGACCGCCCGAGCATATCGATGCCACGGTTCACAAGACCAAGACGGATGCCGATGCGGCGCACGAGCATTTTGACGGCAGAACGACCGAATAGCTGCACGAGCAAGCGCCGGCACGTTGCGAGCGCTATGAACATCAAGCAGAGGGCGCAGCCGGGTCGGGGGGAGGCAAGCATCTGGTGCGTCCAACTGGCACGGCGCAACTGCCACGGCCATTCACCGGAGCGGACGACTTTTGGGTTATTCTTCGGTTGTTAGTAAGCGGCAAGACGCGCCATGCGGCACGCCCAGGTCAGCATCTGTAGAACATCGTCTTTAAACGAGCTATACTCGGCCGATGAAAATGAAGGAGCTGGAAGCCCGGACGAGGGTCGGTCGCGAGACGGTCCGCGTCTACCTCCGCTTTGGAATTATCCCCCAGCCGGTGCGCGCAAAGCGCAACGTCGCCCATTATGGCGAAGAGCATGTCAGGGCGATCCTGGCGGTCCGCGAGCTGCAACGCGAGAGCCGGCTGACACTGACCCAGATCGCCGAGATCGTCCGCGGGCGGGCCACAGAGCGGCGGATCGAGCCCGGTGCGTTCCAGCAGCTCGAGGAGCTGGTCGCGATCGGAGTCGGGCTCGACAACAGCCTTGTCGCGATCTCCAGCTTGATCAAGGACAATCCGCACGCGCTTGACGATGCGCGCGCGCTTCACAAGATCGGCGCGGCCGAAGTGATCCAGGAGGAAAGCGAGCCCAAGCTTAGCCTGACGGACGCGCGTCTGGTCACGATCTGGGGCCAGATGCGCCGCGCCGGGTTCGTAGAAAGCGCCGATTTCCCGCCCGAGATCCTTATCTTCTACGTCGAAGCGGCCGAGTATCTCGCCGGCAACGAGGCGAGCAAATTCCTGGAGCGGATCGAAGGGCGCATTTCGGAGGAGCAAGCGGCTGCAATGTGCGACGTGGCATTGCCGCGCATGCTCGATTTTTTTGGATTGTTGCGCCTCAAATTCTTCTTGCGAAACATCCACCGCGAAAAGAGCGGGGGCGCCGCCGGTGCAGCGGTCCCCGAGCTGCCGCCGCGCCAGGGCAGCCGCAGTGTGCGTGGTGTCCAGGCGCAGACTGGCGCCGGCATCGCGCCCTAGACTCGTCCCGGCTCGGTTGAACCGGTTCCGCGGCCAGTTTTACTTTCTTTGTCGTGCTTCCCGAGTCGTTAGATGAATCAACGTGACTGGAAAGCACTCTGGAGCCGTCGCCACCCGGCGCCGCGCTGGTGAGCGGAACAACTCACGAGTCGAACACAGTCCGCAGCAGGCAGTCAGCCGGGATCCGTCCTCGGAGATACACGTGCCTGACCTCTGCCGGCGCCACGGGCATGGACCGGCGCTGCCGATCAAAGCGATGACAGCGTCGCCTTCCGCAGGTGCGGCCGGTCGTTTGGGCGACGCGCCCGAGGCGCGCCCGCTCAGTCTATTTTGCGGGTGCTTGATCGTCGACCGCGGGCGTGCCTTCGGAGCTGCCGTCGAGCACCGGGGCAGGCGCATTGGCATCGACCGAATCGGTCGTATCTTCGGGGCCTGCCGCCGCCTCTTCCGGCGTGGTCATGTCTTCGTCCGATGGCGCCTGAGCCGCAGCACCGTCCGGCGCCTTCTTTTCTTGCGCCATCGCGGCGCCGGCGGTGATCAAAAGAGCCGACCCAAGACCAGCAACAAGCACGCCTTCAACGTTCCTAAGTAAACACCTCATCTGGCATCTCCCCGCCTCTATATAGAAAACAATGTTATCTCAGAGAATTATAGCTTGCAACATTCCAATTTGGACCAAACATAAATCCTTCGATCTCCGTACCAGCATTGTCCGATCGCCGCCGTAATTTTTTCGCTGTCGAAGCGAACCATTGCTTGCGCCGCAAGACGCGGGAGGATATCAAAAACGCGTTAGCGATAAACGCATACCGAGATAACGCGTTAGTTATAAACGCACTCGAGCTGTGAGCCAAGGAGAGAGTGATGGTAACGGCGTCCGAGCTGGTCGACCTGGAGAAGGCGACGCAATCGCGCCTGATATTCTGGGACGAGCAGGTGTATCGTCAGGAGATCGAGCGCATCTTCGCACGGTCCTGGCAATTCCTCACGCATGACTCGCTCATTCCCAACAACGGCGATTTCGTCACTGCCTACATCGCCGAGGATGCCGTCATCGTCTCTCGCCAGAAGGACGGCACGGTGCGCGCCTTCCTCAACTCCTGCACGCATCGCGGCAACACCGTCTGCCACGCCGACAGCGGCAATGCGAAGGCGTTCGTGTGCAGCTACCACGGCTGGGTGTATGGCCAGGACGGCAAGCTTGCCGACGTGCCGCTCGAGGAGCGCTGCTACCATAATGCGATCGACAAATCGCAGCTCGGCCTGCCGCAGGTGCGGGTCGAAAGCTTCCGCGGCTTCATCTTCGGCTGCCACGATCCCGAAGCGCCGAGCCTCGAGGAGTATCTCGGCGATTTCACCTGGTATCTCGACACGTTCATGATCGGCGCCGGCGGCGGCATGGAATTGCTCGGGCCGCCGATGAAATCGACGCTCGACTGCAACTGGAAGGTTCCGACCGAGAATTTCATCGGCGACGCCTATCATGTCGGCTGGACGCATGCCGCGGCGCTCGGCGTGATCGGCGGCGAGCTTGCCGGCATGGCGGGTAATCGGGCGGACATGCCGTTTTCCGACATGGGGATGCAATTCACGCTGCGGCACGGCCATGGCTTTGGCCTGATCGACAACGCCGCCGCCGCGATCCATTCGAAGCGGGGCGGTTACGTCCAGTTCCTCGAGGACACGCGGGGCGAGGTGCGGCGCCGGTTCGGGGCCGAGCGCGAGCGGCTTTACGTCGGCCACTGGAACGCCTCGATCTTCCCGAATTGCTCGTTCCTCTACGGCACCAACACGTTCAAGGTCTGGCATCCGCGCGGGCCGCACCAGATCGAGGTGTGGACCTATACGCTCGTTCCGGCTGCGGCCGATCAGGCGGTCAAGCAGGAGATCCAGCGTGAGGCGATCCGCAGCTTTGGAACCGCGGGCACGCTCGAGAGCGACGACGGCGAGAACATGTCGACCTGCACATGGTCCAACCGCGGGTCCGAGACGCGCAAGGGGCGGATCGTCTCGAGCATGGGGCTTAACCATGAGGGTCCGCATCCGGTCTATCCCGGCATCGTCGGCTCGAGCTTCATCGGCGAGACCTCGTACCGCGGCTTCTATCGCTTCTGGGCGGAGATGATGGACGCGCCGAGCTGGGATTCAATCCGCAAGCAGGATGGCGACTGGGACCGCATCTGGACCAATCGCCACTTCTGGGACGAGCGGCTGCGCGCGGCCTGATCGGCCGAACAGACCAACAATAATGGCGCCTGCCCGAGCCTTGTGGGGAGCTATTGCGTGACGAGTGACCGCCGTGCTGTCTCGATGGAAGTATATCATGAGATTTGCCAACATTATTATGCCGAGGCGCATCTCCTCCAGGAGCGCCGGTATCGCGAATGGCTCAGCTCCATGGTCGCCGAGGACATCCATCTGTGGATGCCGGTCTTCGAAGTGCGCTTCGTCAAGGACAAGCGTCCGGCGCCGACCCCCAACGACGCCGCCATCTTCAACGATCGGTTCGAGGATCTCACCCAGCGGGTCGAACGGCTCTACACCGGCCAGGTCTGGATGGAGGATCCGCCGTCCAAGATCCGTTACTTCATCAACAACGTCGAGGCCTTCGACGTCGGCGGCGGCGAATATGAAACGCGCTGCAACATCTTCATCCAGCGCCATCGCCGCCAGGACGAGATGTCGCAACATTCAATGGGACGCGAGGATCGGCTTCGCCGCGACGGCGAAGGCTTCAAGGTTGCGACACGAAAGCTGACACTCGATGCGAGGGTCATTCAGGACAAGAACCTGTATTTCTTCGTCTAGGAGCGAAGGTGCGGACAAGCGTCGGACAAAAGAGAGATACACTATCGACTTAAGCAATCCTCCTGCAGCCGAACGACAGTCGCGGCACGAGGAATCCAGCAGGAAATACCCGCATTAAAGGAGGATATAGATGGAAGCGTTGGCAGCTATCGTCGAGCAGAAGGGCGGTGATTTCGTTCTTGACCGGGTCGAGGTGGAGGATCCGCGCGAGGGCGAGGTGCTCGTCAAGATCGTCTCCGCGGGTATTTGTCACACCGATCTGTCGGTCCGCGACCAATATTATCCGACGCCGCTGCCGGTCGTGCTCGGCCACGAAGGTGCCGGCATCATCGAGAAGATCGGTGCGGGGGTGACGGGCCTCGCCCCCGGCGACCATGTCGTTCTTTCATTCAACTATTGCGGCCACTGCCGGAATTGCCTGCAGGGGCACCAGCCTTATTGCCCGAGCCTCTTTCCGCTCAACTTCGCGGGACGCCGGCTCGATGGTTCGTCGCCGCTGCGCCGCAATGGCCAAGAGCTCAATGCGATGTTCTTCGGTCAATCCTCGTTCGCGACCTACGCGGTCGCAACTCAGAACAATTGCGTCAAGGTCGATGCCGATACGCCGCTCGATCTGCTCGGGCCGCTCGGCTGCGGAATCCAGACTGGGGCCGGAACCGTGCTCAACGCCCTGCAGCCCGAGCCTGGATCGAGCATTGCGATCTTCGGAGTCGGCTCGGTGGGGTTGAGCGCGGTGATGGCGGCCAAGCTCTCCGGCTGCCTCAGGATCATTGCTGTCGATCGTCGTGCCTCGCGGCTCGCTCTCGCACGCGAGCTTGGCGCGACCGACGTGATCGACGCGACCTCCACTGATCCGCTCGAAAAGATCCAGGCGATGACGGGTGGCGGCGTCGATTATGCGATGGACACGACCGCGTTACCTCAAGTCCTCCGCCAGGCCGTGGATTGCATGCATAATATGGGCGAGTGCGCCGTGGTGGGCGGGGCTCCGCTTGGCACCGAAGTGTCGATCGACATGAACACGATGCTGTTCGGCAGGAAGCTGAGAGGAGTGGTCGAAGGCTCGAGTACACCCCAAGTCTTCATCCCGAGACTCATCGCACTGCAGAAGGCGGGCCTGTTCCCGTTCGAAAGATTGTGCACGACCTATGAGTTCGGCCAAATCAACCAAGCTGTCGAGGATACCGAAAAGACTGGTAACGCCATCAAAGCCGTGTTGATGATGCAATAACGGACGAATCGAGACGACGTACTAGGCCTGAAGCGCGCCGGGCGGATCAAGAAACCCAAAAAAAGCGACTGGCCTCAAGACCGGTTTGTGAGGAGAGTGAATTGGAGAGGAAGTCCATTATAAGGGCCGGGGCCGCACTGGCTATTGGCGCGGGCATCGTTGCGTTGATGATTGCCGGCAATCCGGCGGTCAGCACCAATGCCACCGGTACGACCACCGCCGATCGCGCTCCCGGCTATGTACGTTTTGTCCCGGACAACCTCTTTGCGGTCAGCTTCAGGGGCGCCAGCAACGGCTGGGCGGCGGGCTATTACGGAACGCTGCTGCAGACGACGGACGGCGGCAAGAGCTGGGTGCGGCGTCCACTCAAATCCAATGATCTGATCCGCCGCGTGCGTTTTCTCGACGACCGCAACGGCTGGGCGATCGGCCACCGCGGCAACATTTTCCACACTGAGGACGGAGGATCGAACTGGACCGTTCAGCATCAGGTGCCCGACGTCTATTTGCGCGACATCGTCATGGTCGATGCAGACAATGGCTGGGCGGTCGGCCATAAGAAGACGATCCTCCATACCACCGACGGCGGGCGCAACTGGACCCCGCAGACGTTCGCGCACCATACCCAGGATCCGCCGCGGCTGAACGGAATCGCCGCTTTTGATGCGATGAATGCGATCGTCGTCGGTGAGTTCGGGATGATTGCCCGGACCCGCGACGGCGGCGCTACCTGGACTCAAATTCCGTCGCCGGCCGAAACCACTTATACCGCAGTGGCCGCCGCGGGCGATCATGCCATCGCGGCCGGCCTCACCGGCATCCTCACCTATCTTCCGCGCGACGGGGGGGCGCCGAGGCTAATTCCGACCGCAGCGCCGCTGCACGTGCTCGACATTGCGCTCGATCAGGCTGGCAACGGCTTCGCGGTCGGCGCGGGCTCTGCCTACCGGATCAGCGGCGACACCGCCACGCCGGTCAAGATCGACGTTCCCCAGGGCGCGGATCAAGTCTGGTTCGGCGGCGTCACGCTGCTTCCGAACGGGCGGGCGGTGGCGGTCGGATCGCAAGGGCTGATGGCGAGCTACGATCCGCGCAAGCAAGAATTCGCAGCAATGGCCGACTGGTCAAAGTGAAAACGATAACCCTCGTCTAGGGAAACGATATGATACGCACGGTTTCGCGATATACGGTCGACCACCCGAAAGTGATACTTGCCGTGATGGGCGCTTTGACGCTCGTCATGCTGATCTTTGCGCTCACCGGAACTTCGCTGAGGGTCGTCCTGGACGAGATGCTGCCTGGGCATCACCAGAATGTACAAGCCTATAAGAAATATGGGCAGCGTTTCGGCGGGGTGAATTCCGTCCTGATGGCGGTCAAGAACAAGAACGGTGAGGTCTACGATCCGAAGTTTCTCGACACCTATCGCAAGATCGCCGACGAGATCTATTTCAACGAAGCATCCAACCGTGCGCTGTTCGAATCGCTGAGTTTGCGCAAGGTGCGCGCGGTCTCTGGCGCGGCGGGCGCGGTCCAGTTCGACCCGATGATGTGGCCGGATATTCCATCGTCGCCCGAACAGCTCGCGAAGTTCAAGCGGCTCCTGCTCCAGCAGTTCGGCGGCTATTATGTTTCGGGGGACCAAAAAAGCCTGCTGATCGCAGCCGAGTTCCAGGAAGGAACCGATTTCGAGAAGACCTATCGCTTCCTCGAGGGCGTGCGACAAAAATATGAAAAGCAGGGCGTCGAGATTTCGATGGTCGGACGGCCGGTGCTGCTCGGCTTCATCGATACGGTGATGCCGCAGGTACTCCTCATCTTCGCCATTTCGATCGTCGTCATCGCGCTGATCCTCTGGCTTTATTTCCGCCGTTTGATCGGCGTGCTCGTGCCGATCGGGGTCTCGCTGGCGGTCACGATCTGGGGCTTCGGCGTGATGGGGATCTTCCAATATAATCTCGATCCGCTGCTGCTGCTGCTGCCGTTCTTCGTCTTTGCGACCGTCCTCTCGCACTCGGTGCAGTTCGTCTCGCGCGTGTTCGAGGAGCTTTCGCGCGGTGGCGAGATGCGCGACGTAATCCAGCGCTCGCTCGAGAAATTCCTTTTCCCCAGCACGGCTGCGGTGCTGACCGACGCACTGGGGTTCGCCGTGCTCGCGCTGCTCACGATCCCGAGCCTGCAATCGCTCGGGATCGTCTGCACCTTGTGGCTGCTCTCGCTGACGCCGAAGATTGTCGTCGCCGGCGCGATATTGGTGCTCACGCCGAAGCCGTCCGCTTTCCATCCGCATCTGCCCGGCACCGGCATGCTCGTCCGCCTGTCATCGCCATCGTTCGGCAAGAAGGTGAACATCCCGCTGTTCGCCGTTCTATTGGTCGGCGGCATCATCGTCTCACAGCGGCTGACCATCGGCGATACGGTCGGAAGCCCGATCCTGTGGGAAAATGCGCGCTACAATCTCGACAGCGCGAT
>JAQGLH010000269.1 GCA_028293005.1 Alphaproteobacteria bacterium | reverse complement strand
AGGCGAAGGCCCGCATAGATCGTCCGTCCCGCTGTCTCGTATCCCACGACATCCTCGTAATCGACCCCGAACGCGTTTTCCATGCGGGCGTAAGCCGTCACCCGCCGGCTGATCGACCAACCGCGATTGAGCGAGCCGAGCAGATAATCGTCGAGCAAGACGGTCTGCGCCGGGACGACATCGAAATCCATGTCGCGGTGCTTGCCGACATAGGCGACGCTCGCCCCGATATCGACCGGGCCGAGCCGGCCGAGGGCGATCAGGTTGGCGCTATGCTTCGGGCGGCGCAGCTCGCGCACCGCCAAGGTTCCGGCGAACTTCTGCTGGTTGGCATCGAGATAGGTGTAGTTGAACGCCAGCGCCCACGCGCCCCCGAAGCCGTGCCGCGCCTCGAGCTCGATGCCGCGGCGGCGGCTCTTGCCGTCGGCATTGGCGGTGCTCGAGATGAAGGTCTGCGGATCGAACGTGTCGAGGATCTCGTCCTTGAGGCGGTTGGTGAAGCCGACAATTCCGATGCTTGTCGTGCCGCCCGACCAACGCAGGCCCGCCTCCCATCCCGCCGAGCGTTCTGGAGTCAATGCCGGGTTGCCGATGAACGAGTCGGGGAAGAAACCGTAGAGATCGTAGAAGGTCGGCTGGGCGATACCTTCGCCGTAAGCGGCGTGCGCGGTCCAGCCCTCCGCGAAACGCACGAGCAGGCTCGCACGCATCGTCGTCGCATCCGCGAATGCGCTGAAATCGTCGTGGCGCAGCGCGAAGCCGCCCGCCAGCCAATTGCCCCATTCGCCGCGCCATTCCGCCACATAAGCGGTCAGATGGCGGCTGCGGTCCTGATCCGTCGCGCCGAAATATTGCTGGTCGCGCGCGCGGAACTCCTCGCGCTCGTGATCGATCGCCACGGTCAGGTGCTGGCGCCCGCCGACGGCGAGCAAGGTCTTCGAGGCTTGCGCTTCGATCGTCGATCGTCGGCCGAACGTCGCGTTGATCGGATCACGGCCGAGCAGATTCCGGTTGCGGCTGTCGAGATAGCTCGCGCTCAGCGACACGTCCAACGGCTGCGCGCCGCCGGTGCTCGCCTTGCCCCAGCCGCGAAGCGCGAACAGGCGGTTGCGTGTCTCGTCGAGCGTGTTGGCATGGGCGCAGTTGAAGTTGGCGTCGCAGACGAGGCCGTCGAACTCGCTCTTGCCGTCGACCCACAGCCCGGAAACGCCTGCCTCGGCGTCGGGCGCCGGCCTGAACACGGCCTTGAGGCTCGCCGAACGGTTCTCGAAACCGTCGCGCTCGCCGCCGTCGCCGACCGAATCGATGCCGCTGCTGCCGAGCCACGTCCCGGTGCCGCTCAATCCGACATCGCCGGTGCGAACCGCGAATTGGCCGCCGGCGCGATAGCTGTCGAGGCTGCCATATTCGGCGGTGGCGTGCAGGCGGGTCCCGGCGAATGGGTCGGCGGTCTCGACCGCGACCACGCCGCCGAGTGCCTCGGAGCCCCACAAGGCCGATTGCGGGCCGCGGACGACCTCGATCCGCGACAAACTGTCGTTGGTGAGAAGCTCGAAACGCGCTTCGTTGCCCGCCGCCGGATCGTTGAAGCGGATGCCGTCGATGAACAGCAGGCTGTGATTGGCTTCGGCGCCGCGGATGCGAAGCTGGGACTGGCTGCCGGCCGGTCCGGCGGTCGAGATCGAGGCGCCGGGAACGAGGCGCAGGATGTCGCTGGTCAGCGGAAAGGCGAGCGCTTCGAGCGTCGCGCGATCGAACACGGTCGCCGAGACCGGAGCGTCACCAAGCGCGATCGGTTCGCGCGATGCCGTGACGATGATCGTATTGGCCAAAGCCTCGGAAGGCGGCGAAAGCGGTGCAGCGCTCGCCGCGAGCAGGAATAACAATTGGTGCATCAGTGACCTCCATAGACGACAGGACTGCCGTCTCGGAGGAGTCGCTGGTGGCATAGGCCGCCGGAGACACCACGCGCCGCAGGCTGAACCCGGCCGGACGCGGACGACAAGCGGAGGCAGGTCTCCTGGCTACACGGGTCATTGCCTTGTCTCCCCCTTGAGGGGAGGGGCTCGCCGCTTACAGTTGCGGGCACAGCGCCGGATATTCACCGGCTTCCCTTTTCACCGCCAGCTGGCGGCACCTTCGCTGCCCGCCTGCTAGGGACGATGGCCATGGCTTGTCAATATCGGCCTCAGCTTGTAGAGCGCCGCCTCCATTGAGGCTGGTCGGAACCAGCCATTCGCAGAAGGTTTGATCGATGAAGACCGACGCCCATCCCGATTATCACATGATCAAGGTGCAGATGACCGACGGCACCGTGTTCGAGACTCGCTCGACCTGGGGCAAGGAAGGCGACACGCTGCAGCTCGACATCGATCCCACCGCCCATCCGGCCTGGACCGGCGGCAACAACAAGATGCTCGACACCGGCGGCCAGGTCGCGCGCTTCAACAAGCGTTTCGGCGGGCTCACCCTCGGCAAGAAATAAGGCCAGGCGGGCCTGGCCGCGTGGTCCCGGTAATCGAGACCGCACGGCTTCGCCTGCGCGGCTTCACGGCCGCGGACATCACTGCCCAGGCTGCGATGCTGGGTGATCCCGATATCACGCGCCATCTCGGCGGCCGCACGCTGGGCCGCGAGGAAGCGTGGCGCAGGACGCTCGCGGGCGCCGGCATGTGGGACTTGCTCGGGTACGGCTATTGGGCGGTTGAGCTGCGTGCGGACGGCGCGATGATCGGCCAGACCGGGTTCGGGGATTTCAAGCGAGACCTCGACCCTTCGATCGACGGCATCGCCGAGATCGGATGGGTGTTCGCCGCCAGCGCGCACGGGCAGGGCTATGCCAGCGAAGCGGCTACGGCCGCGCTCGAATGGGGCGACCGCGTGCTTGCCGACCAGAGCTTCGCCGCGATCATCGATCCCGACAACGCGCCCTCGATTCGCCTCGCCCGCAAGCTTGGCTTCGGCGAGGGCCGTCCGGCGAGCTACGCGGGCGACCCGGTGCTGCTGTTTCGTCGCCCCGCCGCGCGTCCCGGCTAATTTTTGGCAGCCTAGTTTTCGGCAGTCCAGGTCCTCGGCAGCCTAGCTTTTCGGCCCATCGTCGATCAGCGGCGCGCGATCCGATCGAGCGGCGGGTTGATCGAGCGCCGGACTGCCGCGCTCGGCAATTTGGCGCTTGCCGTCGATCACGATCGGCGAGGCGACCCCCGGGACTCCGCCGCGTTCGATGCGCAGGCCGCGCGCGATGACCTGCGGATCGGCGAACACCTGGGCAAGATCGTTGATCGGGCCCGCGGGAACCCCGGCTGCGGCGAGCGCGGCGAGCAACGGATCGCGCGGCCGTTGCATCAGGACAGGGGCGAGCAACGCGGTCAGCCGCTCCCGGTTGCGGACGCGATCGGCGTTGCTGGCGAATTCGGGGTCGGCCGCGAGGCGGGTGAGGCCGAGCAAGGTGCATAGGTCACGGAACTGGCGGTCGTTGCCGACCGCGACGATCACATAGCCGTCGGCGACCGCGAACGTCTGGTAGGGCGTGATATTGGGATGCGCATTGCCCATCCGATGCGGCACCTCGCCCGATACGAGATAGTTCATCGCCTGGTTCGCCAGCACCGCGACCTGCGTGTCGAGCAAGGCGAGATCGATGTGGGCGCCCTCACCGGTGGCGTCGCGTCCGCGCAGCGAGGCGACGATCGCCACCGCGGCATAGAGGCCGGTGAAGATGTCGGCGATCGCCACGCCGGCCTTCTGCGGCTCACGATCGGGCTCGCCGGTCAGATCCATGATCCCGCCCATGCCCTGGATCATGAAATCGTAGCCGGCGCGCGCCGCATAGGGGCCGGTCTGGCCGAAGCCGGTGATCGAGCAGGTGATCAGCCGCGGGTTGATCCGCGACAGGCTGTCATGGTCGAGCCCATATTTGCGCAGCCCGCCGACCTTGAAATTCTCGATCAGCACGTCGCTGTCCGCGACCAGCTCTTTGACCTGCTGCTGCCCCGCTGCGCTGGCGATGTCGATCGCGAGCGACGTCTTGCCGCGGTTGCAGCCGTGGAAGTAAGCCGCGCTTCGGTCGCCACCCTCGACGAACGGCGGGCCCCATTGGCGCGTGTCGTCGCCCGTGTTCGGCTGCTCGATCTTGATCACCTCTGCGCCGAGGTCGGCGAGAAGCTGGCCGGCCCAGGGCCCCGCCAGGATGCGCGCGAGCTCGACGACGCGGATTCCGGCGAGCGGCCTGTCCATCAGCAGGAGTCCATCAGAAGGCCGAAATGCCGGTGATCGCCCGGCCGATGATCAGGCCGTGGACGTCGTGCGTGCCCTCATAGGTGTTGACCGTCTCGAGATTTGCGGCGTGGCGCATGACATGATATTCGGCGCTAATGCCGTTGCCGCCGTGCATGTCGCGCGCCGTGCGGGCGATCGCGAGCGCCTTGCCGACATTGTTGCGCTTGATCAGCGACAAGGTCTCGGGAATGACCACGCCTTCGTCCATCCGGCGGCCCACTCTCAGCGCGGCCTGCAGCCCGAGGCTGATCTCCGCCGCCATGTCGGCAAGCTTGATCTGGACGAGCTGGGTCGCGGCGAGCGGACGTCCGAACTGCTTGCGCTCGAGCGTGTAGGTTCGCGCAGCATGATAGCACGCCTCTGCCGCACCCATCGCGCCCCAGCCGATGCCGAAGCGCGCGCGGTTGAGGCAGCCGAACGGGCCGGCGAGGCCGCTCGCGCCGGGCAGGAGGTTGGCCTCCGGTATCTCGACCCCGTCCATCACGATCTCGCCGGTGATCGAGGCACGCAGGGACAATTTCTGCTTGAGCTGCGGCGCGGTCAGACCCTGCATGCCCTTTTCGAGGACGAAGCCCTTGATCTTGCCGTCATGCGCGTCGGATTTGGCCCAGACGATGAAGATATCGGCGATCGGCGAGTTGGTGATCCAGATCTTGCTGCCCGTCAGGCGGTAGCCGCCATTCACTTTCTCGGCCCGCGTGCGCATGCTGCCGGGATCCGAGCCGGCATCCGGCTCGGTGAGGCCGAAGCAGCCGATCATCTCGCCGGTCGCGAGCCGCGGCAGATAGGTCCGCTTCTGCTCTTCGGTGCCATAGGCATGGATCGGGAACATCACGAGCGACGACTGCACCGACATCGCCGAGCGATAGCCCGAATCGACGCGCTCGACCGCGCGTGCGGCGAGGCCGTAGCTGACGTAATTGAGCCCTGCGCCGCCGTATTCGGGCGGGATCGTCGATCCGAGCAGCCCAAGCGCACCCATCTCGGTCATGATCTCAGGATCGAAGCGTTCCTCGAGATAGGCGTCGGTCACGCGCGGCAGCAATTTGTCCTGCGCATAGGCTTCGGCGCTGTCGCGAACGAGCCTTTCCTCGTCGGACAATTGCTCCTCGAGCCCAAACGGGTCCGCCCAGTCGAACCGGGTGATCTTGCCTTCAATCATTCGAGTCTTTCTTATTTTTCATGGCGTCCGCCCATCCGGCGAGGGCCAATACCAGCCAGCCCGCGAGCATAAGCAGTCCGCCAAGCGGCGTCACCATCCCGAGCCAGCGCCAGCCGCCGAGCGCCATGGCATAGAGGCTGCCCGAGAACAGGATTGTGCCGAGCAGCAGCAGCAGCGCCGCGGGCCGCGCACCGCGAAGCGGCAGCGCGGCAATCGCGACCAGCGCGACCGCATGCCACATCTGATATTGCACCGCAGTCTGCCACCAGCCCGCGCTTCTGGCGTCGAGCACGCCCTGCAGCGCATGCGCGCCGAATGCCCCGAGCGCGACGCCGAGCAGGGCGAGTAATGCGCCGGCGGTCAGGATCGGCGCGTGGAGCAGGTTCGGGTGTTGGGGTGCCTTTGTCATCGGGCCTCGCTCCTGAAGTAAGAAGAGCGCTTGTTCAATCTCCTCCATGGCGGCGAGGAGATCCAGCTCAGCCCGGGCGTTGTCCTTGCCCGCTCCCGGCGCTCTCGGGCTTGTTGGTCTTGAGCCAATAGACCAGTTGCGACCGGCTCATCTTGAGCGCGCGCGCGGCCGCCGAGACATTGCCCTTGCTCCTGGCGAGCGCGGCTTCGATCATCTCGGCCAGCACTGCCTCGTAACCGATGCCGCGATCGAGGATCTGCTCACCCAATCCCTCGTTCTTGCGGCCGTGGAGCTGGTTGACGATCAGCGCCAGCAACGGATCGTCGAGCGAGGCATCGTCGGGAGAGCTGATCCTGCCGCCGGCCATCATCAAGTGGCTGAGGCCGATGGCCTCGCCGTCATTGGCCATGATCACCCCGCGCTCGATGGTATTCTCGAGCTCGCGGATATTGCCGGGCCAATCGTGCATGCGGAAAAAACGCAACGCTTCTTCCTGGAAGCCGGTCACCCGCCGGCCA
>JAQGLH010000230.1 GCA_028293005.1 Alphaproteobacteria bacterium | reverse complement strand
GGAGGCGCTGCTTAGCTACGCCTAGTCGATGGCCAGTGAAGCGGCGGCTGTTCCTTTGGAGCAGCGCTCAAAGTGCGGCACAAATACAACTTCAACAGAAGGTTTTTGTCGCCGAATCGGACATAGTTTGACCACGGATGTGATAGCGTTATGATAATATAAACAATAAAAGTTTGGGGGAGAGAAAGAATGCGCAAGAACAGCTTGTTAGCCGCTGTCTCGGCTCTGTCGATCGTGGGCTGCTGGTCCACCGGGGCGTTCGCGCAGGAAGCGGCTCCGCAGCCGGCTGCGGATACGACACCGAATTACGGCCTCGAAGACATCATCGTCACCGCGCGCAAGCAAGCCGAAGACATTCAGGACGTTCCGTTGTCGGTCTCCGCGGTCAGCGGCGCCACGCTCGAACGGCGCGGCCTTCAGAACGTCAAGGATCTTGCGCAGTCGGTGCCCAGCCTCAACCTGATCGGCTCGAATACCTCCCGCGCGTCGGCGCTTCAGATTCGCGGCATCGGCTCGTTTGGCCTCAATCCCGGTATCGAGCCCAGCGTCGGCGTCTATTTCGACGGCGCGTATCAGAAATCCGCAGCGGCGGTGCTGTCATCGAATCTGCTCGATCTCGAGACGATCGAGGTGCTTCGCGGCCCGCAAGGCACGCTCTACGGCCGCAACACCCCGGTCGGCGCCGTGATCGTGCGTTCGCGCGCTCCCAGCCAGAACAGCGAAGCGATGGTCCAGGCCGGAGTCGGCAATTACGGGACCAAATATGTCCAGGGCTATGCCGGCGGCGGCCTCAGCGAGACGCTCGCGGCGCGCCTCTCGCTCAATTTCAACGAGAACACCGGTTACGATTACAACATCAACACCGACTCGCGGACCAACGACACGAACCAGATCAGCGGGCGAGCGCGCCTGCGGTGGACGCCGACGCCGGCGTTCACGGGCGACTTCATCGCCTTCTACACGCGCGTCAGAAACCATTGCTGCATCGGCGACAACGTCAATCCAACCGGTCCTTTCGGCATTGCAACTCCCGGCTTCCTCGCGGCGATGCAGACCGCGCTCGGGCGTCCCTACACGAACCTGACCGACCGCGATCACATCATCGACAGCGACGAAAACCCGCTCGAGATCGTCAAGAATTTCGGGACTTCCTTCTCGGGCGAGCTCGATCTCGGGGGAGGGCATACGCTCACCTCGATCAGCGCCTACACCGGCACGCGCATGGATTCACCGCGGAGCGCCCCGCACGCGCAGCCGCTGCAAGCCTATACGAGCTCATTCATCAATCCGATCGATACGTTCAGCGAGGAGCTGCGACTGGCCTCATCGCTCAGCCAGCGGCTAAGCTATCAATTCGGCGCCTATGTCTTCCACGAAAAGACCTCGTTCCACGAAGAGCGGACCACGGTCCGGCCGAACCGCGTCTTCCCGGACGGCACGCGGCTGCCCGGCGGGCTGACCGCCTTCTTCGACTTCCACCAGAAGACGTTCAGCATCTCGGGTTATGGCCAGGCGACGTTCGCGATCACCGACGCGCTTCGCCTGACCGGCGGCGGACGCTACAGCTACGACCGCAAGCGCGGCTCGGCAATCAGCTCGACGACGCCCGGTGCGCCGGTGAACTTCAGCTCGCAGTTCCCGACCAACAGCGAGCCCAACCTGCGCTACAGCGAGTCGAAGTTCACCTGGCTCGCCAGCCTCCAATACGACATCGCGCCGTCGATCATGGTCTATGGCACCGCGTCGACCGGCTGGAAATCGGGCGGCTTCAGCGGTCGCGCGGTCGCGCCGGGCACACCGGTGGTGTTCGGGCCCGAGAATACGCGCAACCTGGAGCTCGGCACCAAGGCGACCTTCTTCGACCGGCGGCTCCTCCTCAACCTCTCGCTCTACAAGATGAAGGTCAAAGGCTTCCAGGATTCGATCAACAATCCGGTGTCCGGGGCGGGGTTCATCGTCGGCAACGCCGGCACGATCCACACCAAGGGCGTCGAAGCCGAAATGCAGGCAAGACCGATCCCCGAGCTGCTGCTGTTCAGCACGGTCACCTATCTTGATTCGCACTTCTCCAATTATTCGGCGGCGCCTTGTTTCACGGGCCAGGTTCCGAACGGCTCGAAGCCGGGAACCTGCAACGTCAATGGCCTGACCCCGCAGAACAGCCCGAAATGGCGTTTCTCGGTCGGTGCCGAGGTGACCAAGGAGATCACCGCCAGCGGCATCAGCGCCTTTGCACGAGCCGATGCGAATTACACCGACGATCAGTTCCTGTTCGCGACGCTCGACCCGCGTTCGGTCCAGGAGAGCTACACGATCGTCAACGGCCGCATCGGCCTCGAAGGCGCCGATCAGAAATGGCGGGTGTCGCTGTGGGCGAAGAACCTTACCAAGGAGAATTATTTCACCTTGGTGGCTCCGCTCGCCAATGGCGGCTTCTTCAGCAACGGCGGTCGCGCGGGCGTCTCCGGCCCGCTGATCGGCATCACCGGCGCGCCTCGCACTTACGGCGTCGAAGCAAGCATGAAATTCTAGGTGGCGAGACCGGTGACCTGCCGCCCGCACGCGCGTGCGGCAGGATTGCGGCGGAAGAGCGTTCGACCGGTACGATGGTGTCGCGGACTGAAGTGGATGGGCCGGACTGAAGTGAGTGGGCCGGGATGAAGAGAGTGGCTTGCCGCACCGGGCTGATCGCAAGCGCCTTGCTGTCCACCGCAGCATTGGCGGTGACGGCATCCGGCGCAGCGCCCGAGGAGCAGATCGGGCAGCAGATCGCAAGGGGCGGCGCGCTCTACAGCCAGGCCTGCGCGACTTGCCACGGCGCCCAGCTCGAAGGCGGCACCGGGCCCGCGCTGGCTTCGGTCGCTGCGCTCAACCATCCCGAGGGCGCCAAGGCCAGCGCCGCGGACCTCGCCAAATGGATCAGGCTCAACATGCCGGTGGCCGATCCGGGGTCGCTCTCGACCGCGCAGGCGGATGATCTCAGCGCGTTCCTGCTCGCGCGCAGCCGCGTGAGCTGGGGCGCCGAGCCGCTGTCCGCGACGAACAGTGCAACGATACTCCTGCGGAAGGCGACAAGGTGACCAACGACCGCGACGACGGCAATCCAGGTCCCGCTTCAGCAGCGCCCGGCGATAAGTCGCCCGAGCAAAATCCGGGCGACGAGCCTGGCGTCAACCAGCCGGCGGTCGCGGGCCGCCGCGCCGTCCTCAAGGGCTTTCTGGTCAGCGGCGGCCTGTTCGCCGTGGCCGATGCCGCAGCTTCCGGCGCGGCCGGAGCGGCGCAGGCGACCATC
>JAQGLH010000216.1 GCA_028293005.1 Alphaproteobacteria bacterium | reverse complement strand
TGAAATAGGAGGAGGGACAGATGGCACGTGTCAAACGCGGGACGACCACCAAAACCCGCCACAAGAGACTATTGGATCAAGCGAAGGGCTATTACGGCCGTCGCAAGAACACGATTCGCATCGCGCGTCAGGCGGTCGAAAAGGCCGGCCAATATGCGTATCGCGATCGCAAGGTTAAGAAGCGCAGCTTCCGCGCCCTGTGGATCCAGCGCATCAACGCCGCGGTTCGCGTCGAAGGCCTGACCTACGGCCAGTTCATGCACGGGCTGAAGCTCGCCGGCGTCGATCTCGACCGCAAGGTGCTTGCCGACATCGCGATGCATGAAGGCGATGCCTTCCGCGCGATCATCGCCCAGGCCCGCGGAGCGCTTCCGGCGGAAGCCTGAGCCTTACGCCGAGACAAAGAAGGCGCGGGAGGGCTCGGCTCTTCCGCGCCTTTCTTTTCGCGCCTTTGCTTTTTCAGCCAAGCCTTGCTTAAGGGCATTCATGTCTGATCTGGAAACGATGAGCGCCGACTGGCTCGCCCGCATCGCTGCGGCGGCCGATCTGCCTGCGCTGGAGGCCGAAAGGATCGCCGCGCTCGGCAAGCAGGGTGCGGTAACGGCCTTGCTCAAGACGCTTGGCGGCATGACGCCGGATGCGCGCCAGGCCGAAGGACCGCGCATCCACGCGCTGCGCGAGAGCGTCACCGAGGCGATCGCGGCGCGCAAGGCGGCGCTCGAAGCGACCGAGCTCGAACGGCGGCTCGCCACCGAGACGCTCGACATCAGCCTTCCGATCGCCGGCGGCGCGCAAGGGAGCGTCCATCCCGTCAGTCAGGTGATGGACGAGCTCGCCGAGATTTTCGCGGACCTCGGCTTCTCGGTCGCGACCGGGCCCGAGATCGAGGACGATTGGCACAATTTCACCGCGCTCAACATTCCCGAGACGCATCCCGCGCGGGCTATGCACGACACTTTCTATTTCGACCGTAATGACGGCGAAGGGCGGCGGATGCTGCTTCGCACGCACACGTCGCCGGTGCAGATCCGGACGATGATGAGCCAAAAGCCGCCGATCCGGATCATCGCGCCCGGCCGCACCTACCGTTCCGATTCGGATGCGACCCACACGCCGATGTTCCACCAGGTCGAAGGGCTGGTGATCGATCGCGGCATCCACATGGGCCATTTGAAATGGACGCTCGAGACCTTCCTCAAGGCGTTTTTCGAACGCGACGACATCGTGCTGCGCCTCCGGCCCAGCTATTTTCCGTTCACCGAGCCTTCGGCCGAGGTCGACGTCGGCTACAGCATCGAGAAGGGCCGCCGCGTGATCGGCGGATCCGACGGCTGGATGGAGGTGCTCGGCTCCGGCATGGTCCACCCGCGCGTGATCGCCGCCTGCGGGCTCGACCCCGATGAATGGCAGGGATTCGCGTTCGGCTGCGGCATCGATCGTCTGGCGATGCTCAAATATGGGATGGATGATCTGCGCGCCTTCTTCGACGGCGATTTGCGATGGCTGCGCCATTACGGCTTCGCCGCGCTCGACGTGCCGACCTTGAGCGGGGGTGTCGGCGCATGAAGTTCACGCTCGGCTGGCTGCGCGAGTTCCTCGACACCGACGCAAGTCTCGAGACGATCGTCGAGACGCTGACCCGCGTCGGGCTGGAGGTCGAAGCGGTCACCAATCCGGCCGCCACGCTCGCACCGTTCACGATCGCGCGCGTGCTCAGCGCCGAGCCCCACCCCCAAGCCGACAAATTACAGGTGCTCAAGGTCGACACTGGCGCCGGCGAGCCGCTCCAGGTCGTCTGCGGCGCGCCCAATGCCCGCGCCGGGCTGAAGGGCGTGTTCGGCGCGCCCGGCGCCTATGTCCCGGGCAGCGGCATCACGTTGAAGGTCGCCGCGATCCGCGGCGTCGAGAGCCACGGCATGATGTGCTCGGTGCGCGAGCTCCAGCTCGGCGACGAACATGACGGCATCATCGAGCTGGCCGAGGATGCGCCGGTCGGCGAAGGCTATGCGGGCTGGGCCGGGCTCGATGATCCGGTGATCGAGATCGCGGTGACCCCCAACCGCCCCGACGCGATGGGCGTCTACGGCATCGCGCGCGACCTTGCCGCCGCCGGCCTCGGGACATTGAAGCCGCTCGACATTCCGCGGGTCGAGGGCAGCTTCGCCTGCCCGATCGAGATCCGCACCGACGATCCGCAAGGCTGCCCGGCGTTCTTCGGCCGGGTCGTTCGCGGTGTGAAGAACCGCCCCTCGCCGGCCTGGCTGCAGCATCGCCTCAAGGCGGTCGGCCAGCGTCCGATCAGCGCCCTGGTCGACATGACCAATTATCTCATGCTGAGCTACGCGCGGCCGCTCCACGCCTACGATCTCGCCAAGCTCACCGGCGCGCTTGTCGCGCGCAAGGCGCGCGATGGCGAGGAGCTGCTCGCGCTCAACGGCAAGACCTACCGGCTCGACCCCGACATGACGGTGATCGCCGACGATGCCGGAGTCCACGACATCGGCGGAATCATGGGCGGCGAGCATAGCGGAGTCACCGAGGAGACGACCGACATCGTCATCGAATGCGCCTATTTCGACCCCGAGAGCATCGCGCGCACCGGCCAGAAGCTCGGCCTCGTCTCCGATGCGCGCATGCGCTTCGAGCGCGGCGTCGATCCGGCGTTCGTCGATGGGGGCCTGGCGCTCGCGACCCGCATGGCGATCGCACTTGCCGGCGGCGAAGCCTCCGAGGCGGTCCGCGCCGGAAGCCCGCCGCGCCCCGACAAGACAGTCGCTTATTCTCCGCAGCGCAGCGAGACGCTCGCCGGCGTGGTGGTGGCGCCCGAACGGCAGAAGACGATCCTCGAAAAGCTCGGCTTCGGGGTCGACACGGGCGATCAATGGCAGGTGCGTGTCCCGTCGTGGCGTCCCGACGTCGACGGCAGCGCCGACATCGTCGAGGAAGTCGTCCGCATCCACGGGCTCGACCAGGTGCCCTCCACCCCGCTGCCGCGTATCGCCGGCGTCGCCAGGCCGACCGCGACCGCCGAGCAGAAGCTCGAGCGACGAGTTCGCCGCAGTGCCGCCGCGCGGGGGCTGCACGAGGCGGTGACGTGGAGCTTCATCGCCGAGGAGGAGGCCGCGCCGTTCGGCGGCAGCGCCTGGGTGCTCGCCAATCCGATCAGCGAGGAGATGAAGGCGATGCGGCCTTCGCTGCTCCCCGGCCTGCTTGCCGCGGCACGCCGCAACGTCGCGCGCGGCGCGGACAGCGTTCGCCTGTTCGAGCTTGGCCGGCGCTATCTCGAGGACGGCGAGCACGCCACCCTCGGCCTCGTGCTCGTCGGTGGCCGCAGCGCGCGCCACTGGCGGAGCGGCAAGGCCGTGCGTTTCGACGCGTTCGACGCCAAAGCAGAGACGATCGCCTTGCTCGAGGCAGCCGGCGCGCCGGTCGCGAGCCTCCAGGTCGTAAGCGGCGCTTCGGCGATCTATCATCCCGGTCGTTCGGCGCGGCTCACGCTCGGACCGAAGACGATACTCGCCGAGTTCGGCGAGCTGCACCCGGCGACGCTCGCCGCCTTCGATATCGCCGGGCCCGTGGTCGCTGCCGAGATCGTCCTCGATGCGATCGTGGGCAAGCGCGCGTCCGGCCACCGGCGCGCGCTCTACGCGCCGCCCGCGCTGCAGGCGGTGACCCGCGACTTCGCCTTCCTGCTTCCTGAAGCGACCCAGGCCGAAGCACTGCTGCGCG
>JAQGLH010000194.1 GCA_028293005.1 Alphaproteobacteria bacterium | reverse complement strand
CACCCACGGCATCGGCCCGGCGAGCCGCCCTTCGGGCAGCAGGCGGCGGTCGGCCGCTCCGAGCTTGCGGCCGAACTTGTGGGTGTTGGCTTTCATGCCGTCGGCCGGCGCGGCGGGTTGCGCAGCGCGCCGGTCGGATCGGCGAGCTGGCCGCGATCGAGCCGCAGCATCTCCGATTGCGCGACCCGCGAGATGAGATGGATGTCGTGGGTCGCGACCACCACCGTCGTGCCGAGCTTGTTGAGCGCATCGAACAAATGCAGCAGCCTCTTGGCCATTTCGGGATCGACGTTGCCCGTCGGCTCGTCGGCGACCAGCAGCTCGGGCCGGGCGATCACCGCGCGCGCGATCGCCACGCGCTGCTGCTCGCCGCCGGACAGGGTCGCGGGCCGGGCGCTCGACCGGTCGCCGAGCCCGACCCAATTGAGCATCTCGCGCACCGGCGTCTCGAGGTCGCGGTCGTCGACGCCCGCGACGCGCAGCGGCAGCGCGACATTGTCGAACGCCGAAAGATGGCGGACGAGGCGGAAATCCTGGAACACGACGCCGATCCGGCGCCTGAATCCCGGCAGGCGCTTGCGCGGCATCGTGACGATGTCCTCGCCGAACAGCCGGATCAGGCCGCGGCTCGGCCGCTGCGCGAGATAAAGCAATTTGAGCAACGACGTCTTGCCCGCTCCGGACGGGCCGGTGAGGAAATAGAATCCGCCCTCGCGAAGCGTGAACGTCAAGTCCGAAAGCGTTTCCGCGCCGGTCCCGTAACGCAGGCCCACGTTTTCAAATTGTACAATGCTGCCCAACGCGACCAGACCCGCCTCCGCTCCTGCCCCCGGCAGCAATGGCATGGCACAAGCCGTTCCGTAAAGCGGCAGACCTGTCTCGTTATGGCATTTGCTTGCATGGCGAGTCCCACTCGTGTTTAGATTCAGCACTGCAAATTATCCGGGCGAAGCCAAGCAATGATCCTGTCCTGTCCCGCTTGCCGCACCCGCTACGTGGTGCCCGACAGCGCCGTCGGGCCGACCGGCAGGCAGGTGCGCTGCGCGCAATGCAAGAACAGCTGGTTCCAGGAACCGCCGCCGCGTGCCGCCGACGGCGCACCGGCCGGCGCGGCCCAAGCTCGCCCAACGCAAGCCCCCCCAGCACAGGTCGGCGCGGCGCAGGCCGGTGCAGGCCAGGCCCGTGCGCCGCAGGCGGCCGCACCGACCGCGGCGCCGCCCCGCGTGCGCCCGAGCCCGCCACCCGCAGCGGCGGCAGCGCCGGCGCCCTACGGTGAACCCCGTGAGCGCGAGCCTCAAGCCGAGGACGAGGTCGCATCGGCATCCGCCGAGCCGCCGGCGGCCTACGTTCCCTATCCCGCGGCCGCCGATTATCCCGAGACCGGCGATTATCGCGGCTACGCGGACGAGCCGTTCCAGGGGCGTCGCAATCCGGCCCGCTTGTGGACGGCGCTGGCGGCCGCGGCGGCCGTCATCATGCTCATCGCTGCGGCGGCGATCTCCTATTTCGGATTGCCGGTGATCGGCCGCAACGCGCTGACTCCGGGCGCGACTCCGCTGACCCTCGAAGTCACGCGCAAGCCCCAGCGCCAGCAGATGGAAAGCGGCAACGAGCTGCTCGCCGTCTCCGGCCGGATCGTCAACCCGACCGACGAGGTGCAGCGCGTGCCGCAGATCCAGGCCGAGCTGCGCGACGCGCAGGGCCGGGTCGTCTACAATTGGTCGATCTCGGCGCCGGTGTCGCGGCTGCAGCCGCGCCAGAGCGCGACCTTCAACAGCGCCGAGGTCGACGTGCCGCGCGGCGCGAAGGCGCTCAACCTGCGCTTCGGAACCTCCTCCTGAGCACGATCACCAGGCGGCCGAGATGCAGCAAGGCGACGGCGACCATGCCGGCGCCGCCGGCATAGACCAGGCCGTCGCCGCCCCAGCCCGAACGCACCAGCCACCAGCCGAGCCCGCCGGTGATCAGGAAGAAGCCGATGATGCCGTTGAGTCCGGCCCAGACCTGCTCGCCGAGCGAGCGCAACGCGTAGCTCAGCACATATTGAACGCCGTCGAACAGCATGAACGGCGCCATCAGCACGACCATTCGGGCCGAGAGCGCGAGCACGCTTGGATCTTCCGAAAAGGGCAGCATCAGCCACCGCGCGCTGAGCGCGAACACGGTCGCAAGCGTGCCGAGCACGACGACGGCCAGCAGCGCTGCGATCATCGTCCGTGGCCCGGCGGCGGCGACATCGCCCTCGCCGACCGCATTGCCGACGCGAACGCCGGCGGCCGATGCGAAGCCCATCGCCAGCGCGAACACCAGATTGTGGATCGAGAGCATCGCCTGAAAGGCGGCGGCGGTGATCACGCCGAGCTGCGTCGACAGCGCAATGAGCCACGAGAATCCGGCCAGCTCGAGCGCGGCGCCGATCGCCGGCACCAGCCCAAACCAGGCGAGCCGCGGCACGCCGGCCACGGCGCGGGCGATCGCGGCGCGCGACACGTCGCGAACGCGCCGCTCCTCGGCGTGCGGCAGAAACCAGCAACAGACGAGCATCGCCGCGGCGCCGATCGCCGACACCGTCGCGGTTGCAAGCGCGGCCCCGACGGCGCCGCGCGCCGGAAAGCCGAGATGACCGCCGACCCAGGCCCAGGCGAGCACAGCGTTGACCAGCAGCATCGCCAGATTGACCGTCATCACGCGGCGCGGACGGCTGATGCCTTCAAGAAAATAGGAGCCTGCGGCGAGCGCGAACTGGAACGGATAGGCGAGCGCCATCGCGCGCACGACCGCCGCGCCGGGCCCGACCAGCTCGGGCGCGACGCCGATCGCTCGCAGCATCGGCTCGGGCGCGCCAATCAGCAGCGCGAGGCAGAGCAGGCCGACGACCAGACCCATCAGCACGCCCGATCGCAATATATCGCCGGTCTCAGCCAAGTGGCGCGCGCCGTCAGCCCGGGCGGTGAACACGAGCACGCCCGACAAAGACGCGAGTCCCATGACGATTGTAATGAAGGTCAAGGTCCGGCTGGCGGCGAGCGCGCCGAGCTCGGTCGTCCCGGCATGGCCGACCATCGCCACGTCGATCAGGTGCATCAGCGTCCAATTGAGGCTGGTGAGCATGATCGGCCAGGCGAGACGCAGGATCCGCCTCGCTTCGGCGCCTATCTCTCCTGATCGCTCTGGGCGGTTGTAGCGCATCCGCCCCGCCGATAGACGAGCATCGTCAATGCGCAAGGGGAGGCGGCAATGCGGATCGGTATCCTGACCGGTGGCGGCGATGTACCGGGCCTCAACCCGTGCATCCGTTCGGTCACGCTCTCGGCGGACGATCTTGGCTGGGAGGTGGTCGGCTTCCGCCGCGGCTGGCAGGGCTTTCTCGAGATCGACCCGGCCGACCCGGCCTCGATCGCCGCCAACAGCGTCCCGCTGAGCCGTGAGAGCGTGCGCGGCATTGACCGGATGGGCGGCACCATCCTCCACACCTCGCGCACCGATCCACGCACCCACCAAGCAATGGACAGGAGCGGCCAGGTGCTGGACGTGCTCGACAAGCTCGGCATCGACGCGAT
>JAQGLH010000164.1 GCA_028293005.1 Alphaproteobacteria bacterium | reverse complement strand
CGAGGGCCGCCAGAACGGGGTTCTGATCTCCAACGGATCGGGCGAGACGGTGACCTATGCCCTGGGCCCGCTCGAAGGCCGCGGCATCCTGATGGTCGGCCCGCAGGAGCCGGTCTATGAGGGCATGATCATCGGCGAGAATGCCAAGCCCGAAGATCTCGAAGTCAATCCGATGAAGTCGAAGCAGCTGACCAACTTCCGCGCTTCGGGCGGCAAGGACGACGCGATCCGGCTGACTCCGCCCAAGCGGCTGACGCTGGAGCAGGCGATCGCCTATATCCAGGACAACGAGCTCGTCGAAGTCACGCCCAAGTCGATCCGCCTTCGCAAGCGCCACCTCGACCCGCACGAGCGCAAGAAGGCGAGCCGCGCTTCGGCGGGGTAAGTTTGAGCGGGTCCTGACGCAGTCAGCGTCTCGCATTTGTGGCTGTCGGCCGGTGCGGCACCAGCGCCCGCAGCGTCGTGACTACCCCAACGGCCATGTCATCAGGATCAGCGGCACGCCGACCAGCACGACCAGCACCGAAAGCGGCGCGCCGAGCCGGGCGTAATCGCCGAAGCGATAGCCGCCGGGCCCCATCACCAAAGTATTGCACTGGTGGCCGATCGGCGTGAGGAAGTCGGAGCCGGCGCCGACCGCCACCGCCATCAGGAAGGCCTCCGGCCGATAGCCGAGGTTGCCGGCGAATTCGGCAGCGATCGGCGCCATCACCAGCACAGTCGCGGCATTATTGAGAAACGGCGTTACCGCCATCGCCGCGACCAGGATCAGCGCGACCGCGCCCCAAGCCGGAAGCATCGACGCCGTGCCGGAAAGCCATGTCGCGATGAGGTCGGTGCCGCCGGTGGTGCGCAGCGCGTCGGAGACGGGGATCAGGCAGCCGATCATGACCAGGATTGGCCATTCGATATGATCATAGGCCTCGCGCGGCGGCAGCGCTCCGCTGAGCATGATCAGCGCGGCCGCACCGAAGAACGCCATCGCCACCGGCACCAGTCCGAGCGCAGTCAGCAGCATCGCCGCGGCGAGAATGAAGATCGGCACCAGGCCGCGCGTGTTCTTGCCGAAACGCAGCGTGCGTTCCGCAAGCGGCAGGCAGCCGAGGTCGCGCAGGCGTTCGGGCAATGTGTCGAGCTTGCCCTGGAGCACGATGACGTCACCGGGGGAGAGGATGATATCGCGAAGGCGCGACACGATGCGATGGCCGCTGCGCGAGACGGCGAGCAGATTGACGCCGTGGCGGTCGTGGAGAACCATCCGCCCCGCCGCCTGACCGACGAGCAAGGAATTGGTGCCGACGACAGCCTCGATCACGCCCATCTCGTTGGACGAGGTTTCGGTGACCGCAGCGCGATGCTGTCCGGCAAGCTCGAGCCCGAGCTTGGCGATGGCGCGCTCGAGCGCTTCCGGCTCGCCTTCGAGCAGCAGCACGTCGCCGGTGTGGAGGACGACATCGGGCAGCGGCACGGCGCGGGTGTCGTTGCCGCGGTGGATTCCGGTCAGCTCGATCTCGTCCTCGACGCGCGCCTTAAGCTCGGCGACGGTCAGCCCGTCCGCCGCCGATGCTTCGGGAATGCGCGCTTCGGTGACATAATCGCTGATGTCGACCGCTTCGCCGAGCGTCGGCGCCGCACGCCGGCCCGAAGGAAGCAGCCGATAGCCGAAGCGCAGGAAGATGATCCCGGTCACTGCCAGTCCCAGTCCGACAGGTGCGTAATCGAACATGCCGAACGGCCGCCCTGTCATGTCCTCGCGCACACGTGACACGATGATGTTCGGCGAGGTACCGACCAACGTGATCAGGCCGCCGAGCAACGAGGCGAACGACATCGGCATGAGGAAACAGGAGGGTGAGGAATTCGATTTCTTCGCCATCTGGAAGGCGGCGGGCATCAGCATCGCCAGCGCGCCGATATTCTTGACCAGTGCCGAGAGGAAGGTGACCGAGGCGACCAACAGGAAAAGCTGCGAGCTGGCGCGCGACACGCCGCTCGACACGCGCGCCAGCGCCGCCTCGATCACGCCTGAGCGTGCGACGGCGGCGCTGACCACCAGCGCCGAGGCGACGATGATCACGATGTCGTCCGAAAAACCCGAAAAGGCGTCCTTCGGAGACACTACGCCGAGCGCGACCGAGGCCAGCAGGGCGAGGATCGCAACCAGGTCGTAGCGCAGCCTGCCCCAGATGAAGAGCAGCATCATTCCTGCGAGAACCGCGAAGGCCAGCGTCTGTTGAAGCGTCATTATCTTCCCTTGCTCGTCGCGATCCGCCTGGTCGGGGCAGCTATGGTTGACCCGCCGTCAACCCTGTTCGGCAAACTGTGCGCAACCGATTGCCCCGATAATCCCGAACTTCGTTCGCGGGGGAGCAGAGGATGTCGGGGCACAGCAGATTTCGCCGAGTGGCGCGGGCCGCTGCCGCGCTCGCGCTGGCGAGTTCGTCGCTGTTGCTTCAGGGCAATATCGGACGAACCTCGAATCTCGATCAGAGGCTGCTCGCCGCGCATAATCGCGAACGCGATGCGGCGGGAATACCGGCGCTTCGCTGGGACGATGCGCTCGCTGAATCGGCTGCGGAATGGGGCGACCACCTCGTTCAGATCAACGACCTCGAACATTATCCTGACGATCCGCGCGATTCGGATCCGGAAGGGGAGAATTTGTGGCTCGGCACACGCGGTCACTTCACCCCCGAAGACATGGTTGGAATGTGGATTGAGGAAAAGAAGGACTTCAAGCCTGGTGTCTTTCCCGCGAACAGCCGCACCGGGGACCTCGAGGACATCGGCCATTATACGCAGTTGATGTGGCGCTCCACCGGCAGCGTTGGCTGCGCGGTAACCGAAAACCAGGATTATGAATTCCTCGTCTGCCGGTACCGCGAGGGCGGCAACGTCATCGGCGAACGCCCGTTCTGACACCGTTCTGATGGCTTGGCCGCGATTGGTGACGATCACCGCCCGCTGATGAGGCAAGTCACGCGGCCGTGCGGCTGACTCAGCCCGCCGTTGCCACGCTTTCGACCTCATTCGCCTCGGCGTCGCAGGTGACGCCTTCGTCGCCGCTCTCGGCGATATTTTCGTAAAGCTCGGCACGCCGCGCAACGAGCTGCTTGCCAAGCTCGTCGAGGTCGATGCGCCCGTCGCGCTGCGCCTGCTTGGCGTCCTCGAACATGTCCTCGTCTTCCTCGTTGACGTGGTGCATCGTCACCTCGCCAAGTACGTGCACCTTGGTCTTGTAGAGCTCCTCGGTCCCGTCAAGCTGCTCGAGCTCGGCGACGATCAGCTTGCCGGATTGGTGCTCGACGATGCCTTCATTGACCTCTTCGTCCCCGAGAATCGGCTTGAGCGCCGGATAGAGCAATTCCTCCTCGATCGTCATGTGGACGCCAAGCCGCATGCACAGCTCACGCGTCACCGCCACGAGCTGATCGCCTTCGGCCTCCTCGGCGCGATCGAACAGCTGGCGGAAGATCTGATGTTCCTCCTTCAGCAAAGAGATCGCCAGCGGATCGTCCTTGGCGACGACGTGCGGCTCCTCTTTGCCCTGTTCGACATATTTGCCCATCTTTGCGATCCCTTTTCCGATAAGTGGTTTTGGGCTGAACGGCGCGCGCCGGGCGCAGTTCCTTGCACCTGGACAAAGACATAGCGGCCTGTCCATTCGGCCGGCTTCGTCACTAACGAAGGCACCCGGCTCTCTAGGGAGCGACTCCGTCGGTGGCGCGGCTCGCCGCCCGATCGCCGTCGCGCGCCACGCTTACGGTGACCGCGACATCCATCGTGACGTTGCCCACGGTTCGGAAGATGTCCGGGATCGTCTCGACGGCGATCAGCAGGCCAAGTGGCTCGATCGGGACGCCGATCGCAAGCGCAATCGGCGCGATCGAGGTGATGAAGCTCACCTGCCCGGGCAGGCTCACCGCGCCCATCGTCGTGATCGCCGCCGCGGCGATGCCCGTCGCGATCTGCAGTGGGCCAAGCTCGACGCCGTACCAATGGGCGACGTAGAGCGCGACCGCGAGGTTCATCGCCGGGCCGGTGGCGCGAAACAGCGCGACTGCGAGCGGCAGGACGATCCCCGCCGCATTGACCGGGACGCCGAGCCGCTCCGCGGCCGCGAGCATCGGCGGCAGCGAGGCGAGTGAGCTCTGCGTGCTGACGGCGACCGCCTGGGCTGGCGCCATCGCGCGCGCGAAGACGCCGAAGCGAATACCGCCGGCGTAGCGCGCCAGCGGATAGGCGAGCAGCCAGACGACGATGCCGATCGTCGATACGACCACGACATAATGGATCAGCGCGCCGATCGCGCCGGCCCCGGCGCGCGCACCGACCACCAGCGCCAGCGCGAACACGCCAAGCGGGGCGATCCACAATACCCACCCGATCAGCACCAGCATCGCGTCCGCAACCGCCGAGAAGAAGGCGGTGAGCTGCTTGCGCGGCTCGGCGGGGAGCCGGGAGACCGCGAAGCCGAACAATCTGGTGAACAGGATCAGCCGCAGGATCGCAACGTTGGCGGCTGC
>JAQGLH010000155.1 GCA_028293005.1 Alphaproteobacteria bacterium | reverse complement strand
GCTCGCCACCGCTCCGCTCCTCGAAGCGCTGACGCTCGACGACACGCTCGCCTTCGTCCGCGGCTTCATGCTGTTTTCGATGCTCGCCAATCTTGCCGAGGATCGCCAGGGCTCGGCGCGCGAGCCGGGCGCCGAGCTTGCCGCCGCGCTCGAGGTGTTGCGCGACGAGGGCGTCGACGACAAGGCAATCGCCAATCTGCTCGATCATGCGCTGGTCGCTCCGGTGCTCACCGCGCATCCCACCGAGGTGCGGCGCAAGAGCATGATCGACCACCGCAATCGCATCGCCGAACTGATGCGGCGGCGCGACGCGCGCCAGACCGTCACGCCGGACGGCGATCTCGTCGAGGAAGCGATCCTGCGTCAGATCGCCTTGCTCTGGCAGACGCGTCCTCTGCGCCGCGAACGGCTCTATGTCGCGGACGAGGTCGAGACCGCGCTCGCTTATTTGCGCGATGTCTTCCTGCCGGTGCTGCCGGCGCTTTACGCGCAATGGGAGCGCGCGCTCGGCCGCCGCCCGAAGAGCTTTCTCAGGCCGGGCACCTGGATCGGCGGCGATCGCGACGGTAACCCGAATGTCACCGCCGCCTCGCTGCGTCTCGCATTGGCGCGCGCGTCTGAGGCCGTCCTCACTTACTATCTCGATCAGGTTCACGCGCTCGGTGCCGAATTGTCGATCTCGACCGAGCTGGCGCCCGTCACGCCCGAGGTCGAACGGCTCGCCGAGCGTTCCGGCGACAACAGCCCGGCACGGCGTGACGAGCCCTATCGCCGCGCGCTGACCGACATCTATGCGCGGCTCGCCGCGACCTATCAGTCGCTGACCGGCAAGGCGCCGCCGCGGCCGGCACTGATCGCCGCCGAGCGCTATCCCGATCCCGCCGCGTTGCGCGCGGATCTTGCCGCGATCGCGCACGCGCTCGGCGAAAGCGGCGAGGGGCTGCTGCGCAGCGGCGGCGCACTCGGCCGATTGGTACGCGCGGTCGAGACGTTCGGCTTCCATCTCGCGACGCTCGATCTTCGCCAGAGCGCCGACGTCCACGAGCGGGTCGTCGCCGAGTTGCTCGAGGTCGCCGGTGTCGAGGCCGATTATCATGCGCTGGACGAGGCGGCGCGCGTCGCCTTGCTGCGCCGCGAGCTCGCCGGTACGCGCCTGCTCGCTAGTCCGTTTATCGAATATTCGGACGAGACCAAGTCCGAGCTCGAGATCGTCCGCGCCGCCGCCGAGGCGCACCGCTTATACGGGGCGGAAGCGATCACGACCTACATCATTTCCAAGACCGACGCCGTCTCCGACCTGCTCGAGGTCAACATTTTGCTCAAGGAAGCCGGCCTGTGGCGCTCGGACCATGGTCCTAATGCCATGATCATGGCGGTTCCCCTGTTCGAGACGATCGCCGACCTCGAGAATGCCCGCAGGATCATGGCCGAGTGGCTTGCGCTTCCCGAAGTTGCGGCGGTGACCGCCGCGCGAGGTCATCAGGAGGTGATGGTCGGCTATTCCGATTCGAACAAGGACGGCGGCTATCTCACCTCGGTCTGGAGCCTCCATCAGACCAGCCGCGCCTTGGCATCGGTGTTCGCCGAGGCCGGTGCCGCGATGCAGCTGTTCCACGGCCGCGGCGGCGCGGTCGGGCGGGGAGGGGGCTCGAGCTTCGCCGCCATCCGCGCGCAGCCGGCGGGCACCGTCCAAGGCCGCATCAGGATCACCGAGCAGGGCGAAGTGATCGCCGCCAAATACGGCACGCGTGAAAGCGCCACGGTGAACCTCGAGGCGATGGCCTCGGCGACTTTGCTCGCCAGCCTCCAGCCCGACACGCTCGGCACGCGCGATCATGCGCGTTTCTCGGCGGCAATGGACGGCATTTCGGCAAGCGCGTTCCGTGCCTATCGCGGACTCGTCTACGAGACCGAGGGCTTCCGCACCTTCTTCCGCGAGATGACCCCGATTGCCGAGATCGGGGAGCTCAAGATCGGCTCGCGCCCGGCGAGCCGCACCCAATCGGACCTGATCGAGGATCTGCGCGCCATCCCTTGGGTGTTCAGCTGGTCGCAGGCGCGGGTGATGCTGCCCGGCTGGTATGGCGCGGGCCATGCGCTGAGCAACGGCGACATGAAATTGCTGCGCGAGATGCTCGCCGCCTGGCCGTTCTTCCAGACGACGCTCGACAATCTCGAGATGGTGCTTGCCAAGTCGGACATGGACATTGCCGCGCGCTACGCCGGACTGGTCGAGGACGCCGATCTGGCGGCGGCGATCTTCACTCGTATCCGCGACGATTGGAGCCGCACGCGCGATTGCCTGCTCGAGATCACCGAGCAAAGCCGTTTGCTCGAGAAGCATCCCGCGCTCGACGCCTCGATCCGGTTGCGTCTGCCCTATATCGAGCCGCTCAACCTGCTCCAGGTCGAACTGTTGAAGCGGCACCGTGCGGGCGAGGACGATCCGCGCATCCGCGAGGGCATCCAGCTTTCGATCAATGCGGTGGCGACGGCGTTGCGCAATTCAGGCTGAACCTGGCGCGCCGCGTCTTTCGTGCAGCGTTGATCTGCCGGGCATCGGACGGCATTGACGCGCCCTTGCATTCGAATCCGGCAGTTTGTGCTAAGGGCGCGGGCGCTCCGTGCCGTTCACGAGAGGAAGCGGTCTTTGACGCAGGCCATTAAGCTTGCGTTAGCGGCACGCAACCTATAGGGCGCGTTACAACGTACTAGCACGGTGGAACATATGGTTGATGAGATCGACAGGGTCACCCCCTCGCGCGACATGGCCTTGCTCACCAAGGACCTGTGCGCAGCATTGCTGAGCCCGCGCACCACCGAGGAGATGGCGCGGTTGCTCGCCGATCTCTGCACGCCGGCCGAGGTCCGATCGCTGGCGGAGCGCTGGCACGTCGCGCGCCTGCTCGAGACGACCGACATGTCCTATCGCGACATTCACGACGCCACCGGCGTCAGCA